>NZ_JBNNGV010000004.1:0-244930 GCF_050268485.1 Pseudomonas sp. NPDC078416
GTGGGCCGAGCCGCATGGATGCGGCGAGAGCTGCCCCCCGCCATGGATGGCGGATGGCAGCGGGCCCACGGAGCGAGACCGGAGTGAAGGAACCCTGAGGAACGAAGGGCCAAACCGAGAGCAAGCACCCTTGGTTACTTGGGGTGCTTTTCCAAGTAACTCGCCGAAGGCGAAACTGTCTGCCCCTAGGCAGACGCTCTTGATCTTCGCAATTAAGGCTGCTCGCGTAGCCGGGGGATTACCGCTCTGGCAAAAACCGTCTAGAGTGACCGCAGTCTCCTTCAAGGCCTCGCCACTTGACCATTCGATCAAATGCAGCCCAGTTATCTGACGCCCAGTCCGGCGCCGAGGCGTTGAATGCCTTGTTGCAGGCCTGCGGGAAAGGGGATCGACTGGCGTTCGAGGCGATGTATCACGCCACGTCGGCCAGGCTGTTCGGTATCTGCCTGCACTATTCCGGCAATCGGGCCGAGGCTGAAGAGGTCCTGCAAGAGGTGTACATCATGGCATGGCTGAAGGCCTCTCGCTTCGATCCGCAACTGGCCAGCGCCATGACCTGGCTGGCGACCATGGCGCGCAACAAGGCCATTGACCGGCGCAGGGCCCGTCGCCCTCACGACCCTCTCGAAACCCTCCCCGAATTATCCACGCAGGACTCCATCCCGGACTCTCTCGAACGCGAGCAGGAGGGCAGCCAGTTGGACCGCTGCCTGGAAACCCTCGAAGAAGCGCAGCAACGCTATATCCGCGTCGCGTTCTTCGAGGGTTACTCGTACGCCGAGCTCGCCGAGCGCCACGGCATTGCGCTGGGGACGATGAAAAGCTGGATTCGTCGCGGGTTGCTTCGACTGCGCTTGTGCCTTGGCCTATGAACGAGCATCCCCTCCCTCCCGACGAGACCCCGGACCTGCTGATCGCGGAGTACGCCCTTGGCGTGCTCGACCGCCAAGAGCGTGATCGGGTGGAGACGATGATTGCGCGGGAGCCTCGCCATCAACGCGCGATGGAGCAGTGGCAGGCGCACTTCGCCGAGTGGCTGGGTCAATTACCCGCGTCCAGCCCTCCGGCGGCTACCTGGCGCAGGATTGAGCAGCGATTGTTTGCGGGAGCCAGTCATCCGCCGTCACGGGCGTCAGGCTGGTGGAACAACCTCGGGCTCTGGCGCTGGACGACCGCCGCGCTGGCTGCCGGGTTGCTGGCGTCTGTGCTGACCCTTCAGCAGCCTGTTTCGGCGCCAGCATCAGGGCCTGCACTGCTGGCGCGTCTGGATCAAAGCAGCGGCGATACGCTGTTTGCCGCCACGATCAACCCTGACCGGCGCAGCGTGCTGTTCGTCAACACGCACCACAATGACTGGCCAGGCAAGAGTGCCGAAGCCTGGGTGATCGCCGCCGATGGCAAGCCCCGATCGCTGGGTGTGCTGCCGGCCAATGCTTCGGCAACGCTTAACGTAACGCCGCAACTGGCTGACCTGCTCGCCAGCGGCGCAGTGCTGGCGGTCACCCTTGAGCCGTTGAACGGGTCTCCGAACGGGCAGCCCACCGGACCGGTCGTCGCCCAGGGAAAAATATTTTCACTTTGATGCATCCGTTTCGGAAGCTGCTTCGTATCTCTCTCACCTTCATCCGAAGGACCTAAGAATCTGGGAGAAGTACCATGTTGACCATTGCCAAACGCATTGCCGCTGCCTCCTTCGCTGCCCTCTGCCTCGCTGCATCGCCTGGTTTTGCCGCCGACACCGTTATGGTCGGTGGCGCCGCCATGTACCCGACCAAGACCATCGTCGAGAACGCCGTCAACTCCAAGGACCACACCACCCTGGTGGCGGCGGTCAAAGCTGCAGGTCTGGTGGACACACTGAACAGCAAAGGCCCGTTCACCGTGTTCGCTCCCACCAACGAAGCCTTCGCCAAACTGCCTGCCGGTACCGTCGATACCCTGGTCAAGCCTGAGAACAAAGCGGACCTGACCAAAATTCTGACGTACCACGTCGTCGCCGGTACCCACACCGCCAAACAATTGATGGCGGACGCCAAAATGAACGGCGGCAAGGTGATGCTGAAAACCGTACAGGGCGAATCCCTCACCGTGATGCCCCATGACGGCAAGCTGTGGGTGATGGACGCCAAAGGCGGCAAGAGCGCGGTTAGCATCGCTGACGTGATGCAGTCCAATGGTGTCATCCACGTGGTCGACTCGGTGCTGATGCCGTAACCGCTGGCGTAAACGCTGCTATACCCGGTGGACAGCCCTGTCCACCGGGTCCAGGGCCTGACCTGGCGATGGACTTCATGTCGCGCAACGGACCCCCTCTGCTCACCTTCCCGTACCGTCGCTATTCCCCGCCCACATTTATTTTCAAATCCCTGCATCCAGTTCGTTCTCCCCCGGGTAGTACAAGCAGTAGCGATGGCTGCTGACCTGTTTATCTAATGGAGAGATGGCATGAACGCTAAAAAATTACTGGGTTCGTTCGGTGTTTCATTGGCAGCCACTTGCCTGCTGGCCACGGCGCCGGGCGCGTATGCGCAGATGGCGTTGCCTGACGCGGTCAAGGTTCCGGACGGTCACAAGATCGCGATGGAGACGGTGGGCGTGGGCGAGATCACCTATGAGTGCCGCGACAAGCCCAACGCTGCCGGCCAGACCGAGTGGACATTCGTCGGCCCGAAAGCGGTATTGAATGACCGCAGCGGCAAGCAGGTCGGCACGTACTTCGGGCCACCGGCGACGTGGCAGGCCGCTGACGGTTCGAAGATCACCGGTACCCAGCTCGCCGTGGCCCCCGCCGGGACGGGCGATATTCCGTATCAGCTGGTGAAAGCCAACCCTGCGGAAGGCAAGGGCGCGATGAGCAACGTCAGCTACATCCAGCGCGTGGCGACCAAAGGCGGTGTCGCGCCGAAGATGGAGTGTTCGATGGCGACCAAGGGCAAGCAGGAAATCGTGAAATATCAGGCGGACTATATTTTCTGGGCGGCCAAGTAGACCAACGTCCCACGTCATGCCGCGCCGCTGACGCACAAAGTCATCTACGCTGCACCGACGTCACCCCGGCCTTTGGGTCGGGGTATTTCTTTTCGTTGGCGGTTGAACATTTTGTCCCTACCTGAAGACTGTTTTGACTACGAAGCCTGTCTGGCTGCCTGCGCTCGAGGTGAGCGGCGGGCCTTGCACGACCTCTACACCCAGGAAAGCGCACGTCTGCTTGGCGTCGCCAAGCGGATCGTCCGCGGCGACGCACTGGCCGAGGACATCGTGCACGACGCCTTCATTAAAATCTGGACCCGCGCCGGCAGTTACGATCCGGCGCGAGGCACCGCCCGTGGCTGGATCTTCAGCGTGACGCGGCACTTGGCGCTGAATTTCATGCGTGACAACGCGCAGACAGTCCAGGTGAGCGAGCAGAGCGAAAACGCGGTGCTGGCCGAGGCTGCAATGGACGTTGCGACCGAAGTCGACCGTTTTGAATACAGCGCCCGCTCGGGGCGTATCTACGGGTGCCTGGAGCAACTGGAACCGGCGCGGCGCCACTGCATTCTTCATGCGTACGTCGACGGCTACTCGCACGCGGAGATCTCGCAGAAAGTGGGCGCGCCGCTGGGCACGGTGAAAGCCTGGATCAAACGCAGTCTGGTGGCATTGCGGGAGTGCATGGGATGACAGGCTATCCGTCAAACGACAGCGCCGATGAAATGGACGTACTGGCCAGCGAGTACGTGTTGGGCACACTGCCGGCCGAGCAACGACTCGACGTCCAGAACCGCCTCGCCACGGACGCCGCTTTGCGCGCAGCAGTGGACGCTTGGGAAGGGCGCCTGCTGGCGTTGACCGAACTCGCCGAGCCACAGACCCCAAGTCCGCGGCTGTGGGGACGGATCGAACGCAGCGTCAGCAGCCACGACCGCCGGACTCCCGTCAAGGCTGCGGCCGGGAAGTCGCACTCATGGTGGGATCTCCTGCCACTGTGGCGCGGATTGGCCGGCGCAGGACTGGTTGCGACCCTGTTGCTGGGCTCGCTGCTGTTGACCCAAACCGCCCCGGTGAACCCCACGACGTATCTGGTGGTGCTGGTCGCCCCACAAAACCAGGCCCCCGGCTGGGTCATTCAGGCCAACAACCCTGAAGAAATCCAGCTGATACCCCTGGGCGCCACCCCAGTCCCCACCGACAAGGCCCTCCAGTTCTGGACCAAGGCTGACGGCTGGCAGGGGCCTGTGTCCCTGGGCCTGGTCAAACCCGGCCAGACCCTCTCCGTACCGGTGAGCAAACTGCCACCGTTGCAGCCCAACCAACTCTTCGAACTCACCCTCGAAAACCCCAACGGCTCCCCGACCGGCAAGCCTACCGGGCCGATTCAGTTCATTGGGCGCGCCGTGAAAGTGATCTGAACGCACTGGCCAATGAGCGTCTCCCGTTCGGTCGGAGGACGCGGAGCGTCGAGGTCGGCATTCCCACGCAGAGCGTGGGAACGATCAGCCACAGGCCTTAGGCGCGATGCCAGATTTGCAGTGTCGCACCTGACGCCTTCCCGGCTAAAGCCGGTCCCACAAAAAGCAGCGCGTGCATTCAGTGAAATGGGTGCTGGTCACACAGGCCTCTTCACGGCTAAAGCCAGTCCTACAAGGGCACCGCGTGCAGTCAGTGGGACCGGCTTTAGCCGGGAAGGTTTTGACCTGCTTTTGATCTTGATCTTCATGCGCAAAAATTCCAGACACCACAAATCGCGACTTGGGTGCAGGCCGAACGCAGACGACGCGCAGTGAGCCGAGCCGCAGGGATGCGGCGAGAGCGCCGTCAGGACATGGATGTCCGTTCGGCGCGGGCCCACGGAGCGTCGTCGGAGTGAGGGAATCCCGACGGAGGAGGGACCTAGCCAGGAGCAGGCACCCTTGGTTACTTGGGGTGCTTTTCCAAGTAACTCGCCGAAGGCGAAACATCTGCCCCCAGGCAGATTCCATCAATAGACCAGACACTGCATTTCTGTCGCCAGCCACAATTCTGAATGCTGGCACTCTGATATTTTCACCCAATCCCAAATGTTGGACCCCTTCTTGCAATAACCCCGATACAACGCTTCGGCGTCAAAAGATTGATTTAACGCGCAGGTGCCCATCAGTGGAACGCTCTCAGATAATCTCCCACGCCAGAACCGGATTGATCGGCCTGGGCCGTGGCCAGCTCGGCGTACCGCTGCTGCTCCTCGTCATGCTCGCCATGATGATGCTGCCCATGCCGCCGTTCCTTCTGGACGTCTTCTTCACCTTCAACATCGCCCTGTCCATCGTCGTCCTGCTCGTCTGTATCTACGCCCTGCGGCCCCTCGACTTCTCCGTCTTCCCGACCATCCTCCTCGTCGCCACCCTGTTGCGACTGGCCCTCAACGTCGCCTCCACCCGCGTCGTCATGCTCCACGGCCAGGACGGCCATGCCGCCGCCGGTAAAGTCATCCAGGCGTTCGGTGAAGTCGTCATCGGCGGCAACTACGTCGTCGGTGTCGTCGTCTTCGCTATCCTCATGATCATCAACTTCGTCGTGGTAACCAAAGGTGCCGGCCGCATCTCCGAGGTGAGCGCGCGTTTCACCCTCGACGCCATGCCCGGCAAACAAATGGCCATCGACGCCGACCTCAACGCCGGCCTCATCGACCAGCCCGAAGCCAAACGCCGTCGCCTTGAAGTCGCCCAGGAAGCCGAGTTCTACGGCTCCATGGACGGTGCCAGCAAGTTCGTCCGCGGTGACGCCATCGCCGGCCTGCTGATCCTCTTCATCAACCTCATCGGCGGCGTACTGGTCGGGGTCCTGCAGCACAGCATGAGCTTTGGCGACGCCGCCAAGGTCTACGCGCTATTGACCATCGGTGACGGTTTGGTGGCGCAATTGCCATCACTGCTGCTGTCCACCGCGGCCGCGATCATGGTGACCCGTGCGTCCGGTTCGGAAGAAATGGGCAAACTGGTGGGCCGCCAGATGTTTGCCTCCCACAAGGCGCTCGCGGTATCGGCCGGGATCATGATTGTCATGGGCCTGGTCCCGGGCATGCCGCACTTCTCCTTCATCAGCCTCGGTCTGGTGGCTGCCGGTGGCGCCTACCTGCTGTGGAAGAAACAGACCCAGGTCAAGCTGGCCGCCGTGCAGGAGGTCAAGCGTCAGCAAGAGCTGCTGCCATCGCCGACCCGCGCACAGGAATCCAAGGAACTGGGCTGGGACGACGTCACTCCGATCGACATGATCGGCCTGGAAGTGGGCTACCGCCTGATTCCGCTGGTGGACCGCAACCAGGGTGGTCAACTGCTGGCGCGGATCAAGGGCGTGCGCAAGAAGCTCTCCCAGGAGTTGGGCTTCCTCATGCCGACCGTGCACATCCGCGACAACCTCGACCTTGCGCCCAGCGCCTACCGCCTGACGCTGATGGGCGTGACTCTGGCCGAAGCCGAGATCTACCCCGACCGCGAACTGGCCATCAACCCCGGCCAGGTATTTGGCAGCCTCAACGGCATCACTGCCAAAGACCCGGCGTTTGGTCTGGAGGCCGTGTGGATCGAAATCAGCCAGCGCGCCCAGGCGCAATCCCTCGGGTACACCGTGGTAGACGCCAGCACCGTGGTGGCGACCCACTTGAACCAGATTCTCTACAAGCACTCTCATGAACTGATCGGCCACGAGGAAGTCCAGCAATTGATGACCCTGCTGGCCAAGGGATCGCCAAAACTGGCGGAAGAACTGGTCCCGGGCGTGCTGTCGCTGTCGGCCCTGCTGAAGGTGCTGCAGGCGCTGCTCGCCGAACAGGTGCCGGTTCGCGATATCCGCTCCATCGCCGAAGCCATCGCCAACAACGCTGCGCGTAGTCAAGATACTGCCGCGCTGGTGGCTGCCGTACGGGTCGGATTGTCCCGCGCAATCGTCCAAAGCATTGTCGGCATTGAGCCGGAGCTGCCTGTGATCACCCTTGAGCCAAGGTTGGAACAGATATTGCTAAATAGTCTGCAGAAGGCAGGTCAGGGTCAGGAAGAAGGCGTTCTCCTCGAACCGAGCATGGCTGAGAAACTTCAGCGCTCGTTGATCGAAGCGGCGCAGCGTCAGGAGATGCAGGGGCAGCCGGTTATTTTGTTGGTCGCAGGTCCGGTTCGCGCCATGTTGTCCCGCTTTGGACGGTTGGCTGTACCGAATATGCATGTTTTGGCTTACCAGGAAATTCCTGACAATAAGCAAGTCACCATCGTAGCGACTGTCGGGCCTAACGGCTGAGGTAGTGAGTCATGCAAGTTAAGCGTTTTTTCGCCGCCGATATGCGACAAGCCATGAAACTGGTTCGCGATGAGCTGGGCGCTGAAGCCGCCATCATCGGGAACCGGCGGATCGCCGGCGGCGTGGAACTGACCGCCGCCCTGGATTACAAGCTGTCTGCGCTGGCCCCGCGTGTGCCGAACATCGAACTCGAAGAAGAGCTGCGCAAGACCCAGTCGCGCATCGTCACCGCTCAGGCTGAGCTGACCCACCGCAGCGAGCTGGACACTGTCGCCAATCGCCAGTTGTTCGTTGGCCTGGCGATGGATGACAGCAAGCAGATCGAGCCAACGCTGGAAGAACCGTTCCGCCCGTCGATCCACGCCGCTGTGGCCGCCGAGCGTGCAGAACGCAACGCCGAGCCTGCTGTTGGCGACCGCGCCTACGAAGCGATGCGCTCCGAATTGAACGGCCTGCGCGAACTGCTGGAAGTCCAGCTGGGCTCGCTGGCCTGGAATCAACTGCAAGGCAGCCGTCCGCAGCAGGCCAATCTGTGGCGCCGTCTGCAACGTGTTGGCCTCTCCGGCCCGCTGTCCCGCGATCTGCTGGCGATGGTCCCGGAATCCGGCGATCAGGCCCACACCTGGCGCATGCTGCTGGCCCATCTGGCCCGCATGATTGCCACGCCGGACGTCGAGCCACTGGAAGAGGGCGGTGTGATTGCCATGGTCGGTCCTGCCGGCATGGGCAAAACCACCACGCTGGCTAAACTGGCGGCCCGATATGTGTTGAAATACGGCGCGCAAAATATCGCGCTGGTGAGCATGGACAGTTTCCGCATTGGCGCCCAGGAACAGCTGAAGACGCTGGGCCGGATCCTCAATGTACCGGTCACCCACGTCGACCCGGGCCAGTCCCTGGCACAGGCGCTGGAGCCGCTGCTGCGCAAGCGCGTGGTGTTGATCGACACCGCCGGCCTGCAAGCCAGCGATCCGGCACTGCGTCTGCAACTGGAAACCCTCGCCGGACGTGGCATCAAGGCGCGCAACTACCTGGTGCTGGCGACAACCAGCCAGAAGCAGGTGCTGTCAGCGGCCTACCACAGTTACAAACGTTGCGGCCTGGCCGGGTGCATCCTGACCAAGCTCGACGAAACGGCCAGCCTGGGCGAAGTGCTCAGTCTGGCCGTGACACACGAACTGCCTGTGGCCTATCTCACCGATGGCCCACGGATACCGGATGATCTGCATTTGCCGCGTCGGCACCAATTGGTGAGCCGGGCTGTCAGCGTGCAGATGCAGGAGGAGCCTAGCGAGGAAGCGATGGCGGATATGTTTGCGGATCTTTATCACAGCACCGGCAAGCGCGCGGGCTAGGTAGAGAAAATGACAGTGGAATTTTCCTGCATCGATGGTCTGCCAGGCATTGTTCAGGCACTGAACGTGCAGCCCGACATGTGGCTTAGGTCTAAGCAAGACAAGGTAAACAATTAACATGGGCAGCATGCATCCCGTACAGGTTATCGCGGTGACCGGTGGCAAAGGTGGCGTAGGCAAGACCAACGTTTCAGTGAATCTTTCACTGGCACTGGCCGAGCTGGGACGTCGCGTCATGTTGCTGGACGCCGATCTGGGTCTGGCCAACGTCGACGTATTGTTGGGTCTGACCCCCAAACGCACCCTGGCTGACGTCATCGAAGGGCGGTGCGAGCTGCGCGATGTCCTGCTGCAGGGACCGGGCGGTGTGCGCATCGTGCCGGCGGCATCGGGCACCCAGAGCATGGTCCACCTGACCCCGGCGCAGCATGCCGGGCTGATTCAGGCGTTCAGTGACATCGGCGACAACCTCGATGTGCTGGTCATCGATACCGCCGCCGGCATCGGCGAGTCGGTGGTGAGCTTTGTCCGCGCCGCCCAGGAAGTGCTGCTGGTGGTGTGCGACGAGCCCACGTCGATCACCGACGCCTACGCCCTGATCAAATTGCTCAACCGCGATTACGGCATGAACCGCTTCCGCGTCCTGGCCAACATGGCCCAGAGCCCGCAGGAAGGGCGCAACCTCTTCGCCAAGCTGACCAAAGTCACCGACCGTTTTCTCGACGTGGCCCTGCAGTATGTGGGCGCCGTGCCGTACGACGAATGCGTACGCAAGGCCGTGCAGAAACAGCGCGCCGTGTACGAAGCGTTTCCGCGTTCCAAATGTGCCCTGGCGTTCAAGGCCATCGCGCAGAAAGTCGACACCTGGCCGCTGCCGGCGAACCCGCGCGGTCACCTGGAATTTTTCGTAGAACGCCTCGTGCATCACACCAGCGCAGGGCCCGTCTCATGACAGCAAGTGGCTATCGCATGTACAGCAAATCGTCCAAAGACTCCCAGTATGAGCTGATCGAGCGTTATGCCCCGCTGGTCAAACGAATCGCCTACCACTTGCTGGCGCGTCTGCCGGCCAGCGTGCAGGTCGAGGACTTGATCCAGGCGGGCATGATTGGCTTGCTCGAAGTCTCGACCAAATACGACTCCACCAAAGGGGCCAGCTTCGAGACGTACGCGGGTATTCGTATCCGTGGCGCAATGCTCGACGAAGTGCGCAAGGGGGACTGGGCACCGCGCTCGGTTCACCGCAACACGCGCATGGTCAGTGACGCGATTCGATCAATCGAAGCAAAAACCGGCCGTGACGCTAAAGATCACGAGGTTGCTGCCGAACTTGAAATGAGTCTCGACGATTACTACGGGATTTTGAACGATACCCTGGGCAGCCGCCTGTTCAGTTTCGACGACCTGTTGCAGGACGGCGAACACGAAGGGCTGCACGAGGACGGCGCGAGCCAGTCCCTCGAACCGTCGCGGGATCTGGAAGACGAGCGCTTTCAGGCTGCGCTGGCCGAGGCCATTGCCAACTTGCCCGAACGTGAACGCCTGGTGCTGTCGCTGTACTACGACGAAGAGCTGAACCTCAAGGAAATCGGTGAGGTCCTGGGTGTCAGCGAGTCGCGGGTCAGCCAGTTGCACAGCCAATGCGCGGCGCGGTTGCGCGGTCGTCTTGGCGAGTGGCGCGCACGTTCATGAATCAGGCGCAGGCCGAGAGGCCTGCGTGTTTTGCTTGTAAGACCGGCTGTGCAAGACGTTGAGCGGGAAGCAGAAGAGACACGGCAGGAGTCGGTCGAACCGGGTCGTAGATGATCCGGTTTCGCTGCGCTCGTCCCGGTCGATTTCAATCCCTCTTTCTGTTCGGAGCCGGTATTGATTGAACGCGCGTTCAGGTGCTGAACGCGTTAAAGACTGCTTGGAGGTCGAATTGGACAAGAACATGAAAATCCTCATCGTTGATGACTTCTCAACGATGCGGCGGATCATAAAAAACCTGTTGCGTGACCTTGGGTTCACCAACACGGCCGAAGCAGATGACGGACTCACCGCATTGCCGATGCTGCAAAGCGGCGCCTTTGACTTCCTCGTCACCGACTGGAACATGCCGGGCATGTCCGGCATTGACCTGTTGCGTCAGGTACGTGCCGACGAGCGTCTGCGCAGCCTGCCGGTGCTGATGGTCACTGCCGAAGCCAAGCGCGAGCAGATCATCGAAGCCGCTCAGGCCGGTGTGAACGGCTACGTGGTGAAGCCGTTCACTGCGCAAGTGCTCAAAGAGAAAATCGAAAAGATATTCGAGCGCGTCAATAGCTGATGTCCGCTGCGAGGGCGCTATGGATTCCAAAGATTCGACAATGGGTGACTTTGAGTCAACCCTGAAGAAACACGCACAAGAGCTGGTCGCGAGCCTTGAAAAAGGCAAGTTCGGCGACGCTGTGCAACTGATCCATGAGCTTAACCAGACCCGCGACCGCGGCCTGTATCAGGAAGTCGGCAAACTGACGCGCGAGCTGCACAGCGCGATCGTCAACTTCCAGATCGACCCGAACATGCCGCAGGCCGAGGAGGTCTCCCAGATCACCGACGCCACCGAACGGCTGTCGTACGTGGTCAGGCTGACCGAAAACGCGGCCAACCGGACCATGGACCTGGTGGAGCTGAGCACGCCGCTGATGCACGGGCTCACTGATGATGCCAAGTCGTTGAGCGCCGATTGGGGACGCTTCATGCGCCGCGAGATCAGCGCCGAAGAGTTTCGTGATCTGGCCCGCCGTGTCGATGTGTTCCTGACCCGCAGCGAGAAGGAGACCACCGAGGTCTCTGCGCATCTCAACGACATTCTGCTGGCGCAGGATTACCAGGACCTCACCGGTCAAGTGATCAAGCGCGTGACCACACTGGTCACGGAAGTCGAGCGCAACCTGCTCAAGCTGGTGCTCATGGCGAGCCAGGTGGACCGCTTCGCGGGCATCGAGCACGACCAGGAAGTGTTCCGTCAGCAAAAAGAACAAGAAAAACTTCACTCCAAGGGTGAAGGTCCGCAGATTCATGCCGATAAACGTGAAGACGTTGTATCCGGACAGGATGATGTTGACGATCTGCTATCCAGCCTCGGATTCTGATTCGGTCATTCTTATTCGGACTTCAGGTTTTCTGTGAAAGTGGCTGCTGGACCCGCGCGCCAATGCTTCGACGAAAGCAAGGCGCGCAGGCCGTCAGTGCAGCCTCCGGATCGGTTTGACGGTTAATTTTAGGAGCACCCCCCAATGAGCTTCGGCGCCGATGAAGAAATCCTTCAGGATTTTCTGGTAGAGGCCGGCGAGATTCTCGAGCTGTTGTCAGAGCAGTTGGTCGAGCTGGAAAGCCGGCCGGACGATGCGGACCTGCTCAATGCAATTTTTCGCGGTTTTCACACTGTAAAAGGGGGCGCCGGCTTCCTCCAGCTCAACGAGCTGGTTGAATGCTGTCACATCGCCGAGAACGTGTTCGACATCCTGCGCAAGGGTGAACGCCGCGTCGACTCGGAGCTCATGGACGTGGTGCTTGAAGCACTCGACACCGTCAACAGCATGTTCGGTCAGGTGCGCGAGCGTTCCAGCGTCACCCCGGCCACGCCTGAATTGCTGGCCGCGCTGTCTCGCCTGGCTGAGCCGGCATCGGCAGAAGAAATTGCGGCGGCACCGGTAGTTGAAGAACCGGTCGCTGAAGCACCGTCCGAAGACATCACAGACCTTGAATTCGAACAGCTTCTGGATTCGCTGAACGCCGTCAAGGCGCAAGCGGCAGGGGCGCCTGCGCCTGTTGCTGCTGCACCGGCACCCGTCGCCGCAGCACCGGCGGCCGCGGTTTCCGCTGCACCGGCCGGCACCGCGGCCAGCGATGAAATCACCGACGCCGAATTCGAATCACTCCTCGATCAGCTGCATGGCAAAGGCCAGTTCGCCGTCGATGCTGTGCAACCGCCTGCCGCTGTAACGCCGCCGGCCGCTGCGACGCCGTCTGCCGCACCGGCCAGTGACGAAATCACAGACGACGAATTCGAGTCGCTGCTGGATCAGTTGCACGGCAAAGGCTCTTTCTCGCCGGAGGCCGTTGGCGCTGCTGCACCTGCTGCTCCTGCTGCCGCTGCACCTGCCGCGCCGGTTGCGCCCGCCGCCCCGTCGAAAGCCGCTGCCTCGGACGAAATCACCGATAACGAATTCGAAGACTTGCTCGATCAGTTGCACGGCAAAGGCAAGTTTGAACCTGCGGTGGCTGCCGCAGCACCTGCCGCAGCACCTGCTGCACCGGCCAATAAGCCTGAGCCCGCCGCCAAAGCCGAACCGGCCAAAGCAGCGCCTGCTGCGGCGGCCCCGGCCAAAGCGGCTCCTGCTTCTGCTCCAGCCCCGGCCCGCGCTGCTGCTCCGGCGGCCAGTGAAAAGCCGCCGACCGAAGCGGAAACCACCGTGCGTGTCGACACCGCGCGGCTGGACGAAATCATGAACATGGTCGGCGAACTGGTGCTGGTGCGTAACCGCCTCGTGCGTCTGGGCGCCAACAGCGCCGACGAAGCCATGTCCAAGGCCGTCTCCAACCTGGACGTGGTCACCGCTGACCTGCAGACCGCGGTCATGAAGACCCGCATGCAGCCGATCAAGAAAGTGTTCGGTCGCTTCCCGCGACTGGTTCGCGATCTGGCGCGTCAGCTGAAGAAAGAAATCAGCCTTGAACTGGTGGGTGAAGAAACCGACCTGGACAAGAACCTTGTCGAAGCCCTGGCCGATCCGCTGGTCCACTTGGTGCGCAACGCGGTCGACCACGGTATCGAGTCGCCTGAAGAGCGCGAGGCGTCGGGCAAGCCCCGCAACGGTCGTGTGATTCTGGCGGCCGAACAGGAAGGCGATCACATCCTGCTGTCGATTTCCGATGACGGTAAAGGCATGGACCCTGCGGTCCTGCGTGCGATCGCGGTCAAGCGCGGCGTGATGGACAAGGACGCAGCGGATCGCCTCAGCGACACCGATTGCTACAACCTGATCTTCGCCCCGGGCTTCTCGACCAAGACCGAGATTTCCGATGTGTCCGGGCGTGGCGTAGGGATGGACGTGGTGAAAACCAAGATCGCCCAGCTCAACGGCTCGATCAGCATCGATTCCACCAAAGGCCTGGGTTCGAAGATCATCATCAAGGTGCCGCTGACCCTGGCGATCATGCCGACGCTGATGGTCATGCTCGGCAACCAGGCCTTCGCGTTCCCGCTGGTCAACGTCAACGAGATTTTCCACCTGGACCTGTCGACCACCAACGTCGTCGACGGTCAGGAAGTGGTCATCGTGCGCGACAAGGCGCTGCCACTGTTCTACCTCAAGCGCTGGCTGGTCAGCTCGGCCGCCCACGAGGAGCAACGCGAGGGTCACGTGGTAATCCTGTCGGTGGGCACGCAACGCATCGGCTTTGTCGTCGATCAGTTGGTGGGCCAGGAAGAAGTGGTGATCAAGCCGCTGGGCAAAATGCTGCAAGGCACGCCAGGCATGTCGGGGGCCACCATCACCGGTGACGGTCGTATCGCACTGATTCTCGATGTCCCGAGCATGCTCAAGCGCTATGCGGCACGACGGATGGGTTAAGCAGGATCGGCTTCGGCAGGGCGGCTTGCGATGTCTGTAGGGGCCTTGCGATGTTCTGTAGGACCGGCTTTAGCCGGGAAGGGGCCGGTGTGGACACCGTGAATTTTGCGGTGTGACAACTGACGTGTTCCCGGCTAAAGCCGGTCCCACTAACGGCATGCGGAGGGCGCCTTGCGAGGTTTTTCAGTGGGACCGGCTTCAGCCGGGAAGAGGGCAGGGTGAACACCCTTGATTTTTCGGTGTGATACCCGACGCTTTCCCGGCTAAAGCCGGTCCTGCAGGTATAGGTCCTACAGGTCCCGCGGGTCCTGTTTAACGCGCGAAAACCGGTCCCACTGGCCTGTCCCGCATCGCCAATGTGACCCAAGCTACGTGATTAAGGGCGCGCCGACCTTCAGGGTGGCGCGCGCTCTTTGGAGTGTTTATGGCAGTCAAGGTTCTCGTCGTGGACGATTCGGGTTTTTTCCGACGTCGTGTCTCGGAAATTCTCTCTTCGGATCCCACGATCCAGGTGGTCGGTACTGCCACCAATGGCAAGGAAGCCATTGAACAAGCCCTGGCCCTCAAGCCCGACGTGATCACCATGGACTACGAAATGCCGATGATGGATGGCATTACCGCGGTCCGTCACATCATGCAGCGTTGCCCGACCCCGGTGTTGATGTTCTCCTCCCTGACCCACGAAGGCGCCCGGGTCACTCTCGATGCGCTGGACGCCGGGGCGGTGGATTTCCTGCCGAAAAATTTCGAAGACATCTCGCGCAACCCCGAGAAAGTCAAACAGATGCTGTGCGAAAAAGTGCACAGCATCTCCCGCAGCAACCGTCGTTTCAGCGGTTATGGCAGCACGCCTTCTGCTACCTCGGCACCCGCGCCCTCTGCTGCGCCCGCTGCACCGCGCAGCACGTCTGCCGCACCAAGCCCCTCACGTCCGGCGCCAGCGCCAGCACGTTCGCCCGCTCCGGCGTCGCAGCATCATGCACCGGCGGCCTCTCACCACGCGCCAACCTCAGGTGCGCCCAAGCGCAAGGCCTACAAACTGGTGGCGATCGGCACGTCCACCGGTGGCCCGGTGGCCTTGCAGCGGGTGCTGACCCAACTGCCGGCCAACTTCCCGGCGCCCATCGTGCTGATCCAGCACATGCCGGCCGCCTTCACCAAGGCCTTCGCCGAACGCCTCGACAAGCTGTGCCGCATCAGCGTCAAGGAAGCCGAAGACGGCGACATCCTGCGTCCCGGTCTTGCACTGCTGGCCCCGGGTGGGAAGCAGATGATGGTTGATGGTCGCGGCGCGGTGAAAATCCTGCCGGGTGACGAGCGCCTGAACTACAAGCCCTGCGTGGACATCACTTTTGGCTCGGCGGCAAAATCCTACAGCGACAAAGTCCTCGCGGTCGTCCTCACCGGGATGGGCGCCGACGGCCGTGAAGGCGCGCGTCTGCTCAAGCAGAGCGGCAGCCAGATCTGGGCGCAGGACGAAGCCAGCTGCGTGATCTACGGCATGCCCATGGCGATCGTCAAAGCCGAACTGGCCGACGCCGTTTACAGCCTCGACGACATCGGGCGCCACTTGGTGGAGGCCTGCAGCTGATGGATGTCTTGACGCTCATAGGGATCATTCTGGCGTTCGTCGCGATCATTGGCGGCAACTTCCTCGAAGGCGGGCACCTGGGCGCATTGCTCAACGGCCCGGCTGCCTTGATCGTCCTTGGCGGTACGCTGGCGGCCTGCCTGCTGCAGACGCCCATGAGCGCGTTCAAGCGGGCGATGCAGATCTTCATCTGGATTCTGTTTCCGCCACGCATCGATCTGGCCGGCGGCATTGATCGCGTCGTGTCCTGGAGCCTCACCGCGCGCAAGGAGGGCCTGCTCGGACTTGAAGCCGTGGCGGACTCGGAACCCGATGCCTATTCGCGCAAAGGCCTGCAACTGCTGGTGGACGGCGCTGAGCCTGCGGCCATTCGCGGCATTCTGGAAGTGGATTTCATCACCCAGGAAAGCCGCGACATCCAGGCGGCAAAAGTCTACGAAAGCATGGGCGGCTACGCGCCAACCGTCGGCATCATCGGCGCGGTCATGGGCCTGATCCACGTAATGGGCAACCTCGCCGATCCCAATCAACTGGGCAGTGGCATTGCGGTGGCGTTCGTGGCGACCATTTATGGCGTTGCCTCCGCCAACCTGATTCTTCTGCCGGTGGCGAACAAGCTCAAGGCTGTGGCAATCCGCCAGTCGCGCTACCGGGAAATGCTCCTCGAAGGCCTGCTGTCGATTGCCGAAGGCGAGAACCCGCGCTCGATCGAACTGAAGCTGCAAGGCTTCATGGAGTGATGGACTGATGGCCCGCCGACGTCGCCAGGAAGAGCACGAAAATCACGAACGCTGGCTGGTGTCCTACGCGGACTTCATCACCTTGCTGTTCGCGTTTTTCGTGGTCATGTATTCCATCTCGTCGTTGAACGAAGGCAAATACAAGGTGCTGTCCGAAGCGCTGGTCGGGGTGTTCAACGAGCCCGAGCGCAGCGTCAAGCCGATCCCCATTGGCGAACAGAAACCGCAGACCGTCCGGCCTGCCGATCCGCTGGTTCAGGACAGCGAGCAGACCGACGCCGCGTTGGGCCAGGCCGCAGACGACCCGCTGAAATCCATTGCCGATGACGTCAATGCGGCGTTCGGCGACCTGATCGCTTCCAAGCAGATGACCGTGCGCGGCAACGAGCTGTGGATCGAGATCGAGCTTAATTCCAGCCTGCTGTTCGGCAGCGGCGACGCGATGCCGAGCAATCAGGCGTTTGACCTGATCGACAAGGTCGCGAAGATCATCAAGCCGTTCGACAACCCCGTTCACGTCGAAGGCTTCACCGATAACCAGCCGATCAACACCGGGCAGTTCCCGACCAACTGGGAGCTGTCGTCGGCGCGTTCATCGAGCATCGTGCGCATGCTGGCCATGGACGGGATCAACCCGGCGCGGCTGGCCTCGGTGGGCTATGGCGAGTTCCAGCCGCTGACCTCCAATGCCACCGCCGATGGCCGCGCGCGCAACCGTCGCGTGGTGCTGGTGATCTCGCGCAACCTGGACGTGCGCCGCAGCCTCACGGGCTCGGGCACCACGGCCAATGCAAAACCCGATGCTGCGCTGCGTCGTGCTGGCACACAAACTGCACCGGTCCCGGCCAAGCCGCCGCAAGGCGTCAAATCTTCGTCATCTGCCCCTTAAACCCGGTCGTCGCTTTGGTCGGGGGGAAAACGAGTACATGAGAGTCTGGGCAGTAGCCAATCAGAAAGGCGGGGTCGGCAAGACCACCACCTCCATCGCTTTAGCCGGCTTGCTGGCAGAGGCGGGCAAGCGCGTGGTCGTGGTGGACCTCGATCCCCATGGCTCGATGACCAGTTATTTCGGGCAAGATCCCGATACGCTGGAACACAGCAGCTTCGACCTGTTCCTCAACAAGGGCGTGGTGCCGGACGGTTTGCCGGGCCAGTTGCTGCTGCCGACCAGTGACAAACGCATTTCGCTGCTGCCGTCGAGCACCGCGCTGGCTACCCTCGAGCGCCAGTCGCCGGGGCAGAGCGGCCTGGGCCTGGTGATTGCCAGGAGCCTGGCGCAGCTATGGCAGGACTTCGATTACGCGATCATCGACAGCCCGCCGTTGCTGGGCGTGTTGATGGTCAACGCCCTGGCGGCGAGCCAGCAACTGGCGATCCCGGTGCAGACCGAATTCCTCGCGGTGAAGGGCCTGGAGCGCATGGTCAACACGCTGGCGATGATCAACCGCTCGCGCAAGGTGCCGCTGCCGTACACCATCGTGCCCACGCTGTTCGACCGCCGCACCCAGGCGTCGATGAGCACCCTCAAGCTGCTGCGCGACAGTTACCCGGAACACGTCTGGAATGCGTTCATTCCGGTGGACACGCGACTGCGCGATGCCAGCCGCGCGGGCGTGACGCCGTCACAGTTCGACAACAAGAGCCGTGGCGTGCTGGCCTACCGCGCGTTGCTCAAGCACATGCTCACCGAACAGCTTGTCGGGCAGGTGGCCTGAGTGGCCGCTGATCATTATTTGTCGAGCGGCGCGCCTGCACGCTCAAGTCCATCGGCTATGCAGCCGATATCTGTTTCAGGCGGTAATCGCATCACTACTTTTCGGGCTCCTGTATGAACCGCCCCCTGGACATCGCTTCACGACCACAACTGGCGCTGCAGAACTACCTGGACGCGTTGCTGTATGACGCGACCGAGGAGCTGCAGGTCGTCGAGTCTGTGGATGAATTTCAAGCGGCCGTGCTCGAAGAGCAGGCCCATGACGCACGCATGCGTTCCGCGGTAGCAGCGGCGGTTGCTGCGGCGCTGCCCCCTGCGTTGCCGGCGTCGCAGCCTGCTTCCATGGGCCGGCCTGCGCCGGTGTCGCTCGCTTATTCGGCGCAGCCTGAACCGGCTGCGGCACGGGTAATGGAACGGCCAGTGGCGTTGCCGCCGGTGATCCTGCCGCCGGTGTTTGAACCTGAGCCAGAACCGCAGGTTGAAGCGCCGGCGGTGGAAGAACCACCGGTGGCCCTGATCGAGCCGGTCGTCGACGTGCATCTGTCTGCCCAGCGCACACCGACGCCTCCGCCCACGGGTGACGAGCGCCCGGCCTGGGCGGCCGAGCCGTTCGAATGCCTGCTGTTCGACGTCGCCGGTCTGACTCTCGCGGTGCCGCTGGTGTGCCTGGGTTCGATTTACCCGCTGGCGGGCCATGATTTGACGCCGCTGTTCGGTCAGCCCGACTGGTTTCTCGGGATCCTGCCCAGCCAGGCCGGCAACCTGAAGGTGCTGGACACGGCGCGCTGGATCATGCCGGACCGCTACCGCGACGATTTCCGTCAGGGCCTGCAATACGTGATATCGGTTCAGGGCTATGAGTGGGGGCTGGCGGTGCATCAGGTCAGCCGCTCGTTGCGCCTGGACCCCAATGAAATCAAATGGCGCACCCATCGTGGTCAGCGGCCCTGGCTTGCCGGGACGGTGATCGAGCACATGTGTGCGTTGCTGGACGTTTCCGAGCTGGCCGAGCTGATTGCCAGTGGCGCGGTCAAGCAGATGAAGATGCATCAATAAACATCATCAGATCAACACAGGGCGGCGTAAGAAACGTCGACCGCACGGCACAACACGCAAGGGGTTAGGGGTATGAAGAAGTCGTCAGCACAGGGTTCCGAAGATCCGATTCTGCAATGGGTCACCTTCCGCCTGGACAACGAGTCGTATGGCATCAACGTGATGCAGGTTCAGGAAGTGCTGCGCTACACCGAGATCGCTCCGGTGCCGGGCGCGCCAAGCTACGTGCTGGGGATCATCAACCTGCGCGGCAACGTGGTCACTGTCATCGACACTCGTCAGCGCTTTGGTCTGCCGCCGGTTGAAGTCAGCGACAACACGCGTATCGTGATCATCGAGGCCGACAAGCAAGTGGTCGGGATCCTGGTCGATAGCGTGGCTGAAGTGGTTTACCTGCGTCAGTCGGAAGTCGAAACCGCGCCGAACGTGGGCAACGACGAATCCGCCAAATTCATCCAGGGCGTGTGCAACAAGAACGGCGAACTGCTGATCCTCGTGGAACTGGACAAAATGATGTCCGAGGAAGAGTGGTCCGAGCTGGAGAACATCTGATTGATTCTTGATGTGGCGGTCATTTTCCTGGCGGTGTTGTGGGTCGCGAGCGTCGCGATGTTCATGGCCCACACCAAACGCCTGCGCACCCTGGCCATGCAGCAGCTGGAAGCGGATTCGCTGCGTGATCAGCGCATCCGCGAGCTGGCCCGGCGCCTGGAAAATTACCAGAGCGGAACGGTGAGAATGGGCGAGGAACTGCACGAGTTGCGTTCCATCGTCGCACTGCTCCCCGACAAGATCACCGCGCTCGAACAGCGCGACCCTTCCACACTGTCCTTCGCCCAGGCCGCCCGCCTGGTCGGCATGGGCGCCAGCATCGACGAACTCACCCAATCCTGCGGCCTGACCCAGGCCGAAGCGCAGCTGATGACCAAGATGCATGGCGGTAATCGGTAGAAAGCGTGCTCCTGCACTGGGATTTGCGGCGTTTAGATACCGACGGCCGTACGCAAAATCCGTAGGAGCCGGCGTGCTGGCGAATGCGATTTTCCTGTGACCTGCTCGGCGACTGACACGACGCGTTCGCCAGCAAGCCGGCTCCTACAGTGATCGCGGTGAGTCAGTCATTCAGCGGCAGCGGTTCCGATGCCTTCGCGGGCAAGCACGCTCCTGCACGGGGTTTTGCGGCGTTTGAATACTTATGATCGTATGCAACATCCGTAGGAGCCGGCTTGCTGGCGAATGCGATTTTCCTGTGACCTGCTCGGCGACTGACACGACGCCTTCGCCAGCAAGCCGGCTCCTACAGTGATCGCGGCGAGTCAGTCATTCAGCGGCAGCGGTTCCAACGCGTTCGCGGGCAAGCGCGCTCCTGCACTGGGTTTTGCGGCGTTTGAGTACTCACGATCGTATGCAACATCCGTAGGAGCCGGCGTGCTGGCGAATGCGATTTTCCTGTGACCTGCTCGGCGACTGACACGACGCGTTCGCCAGCAAGCCGGCTCCTACAGTGATCGCGGTGAGTCAGTCATTCAGCGGCAGCGGTGCCGACGCGTTCGCGGGCAAGCGCGCTCCTACACGGGGTTTTGCGGCGGTTGAATACTCACGGTCGTATGCAACATCCGTAGGAGCCGGCTTGCTGGCGAATGCGATTTTCCTGTGACCTGCTCGGCGACTGACACGACGCGTTCGCCAGCAAGAGGGCTCCTACAGTGATCGCGGTGAGTCAGTCATTCAGCGGCAGCGGTGCCGACGCCTTCGCGGGCAAGCGCGCTCCTGCAGTAGATTCGCGTTAACAGGGCCATTGGCGTGGTGAATATGACCGGCTGAGTCTGAATCAACGCGGCGTGATATCCCGTTCCACCGGCCCGGCATCCGGGTCAAACCCCACCGGAAACTTGCCTTTCAGGTGCCAGGCAAACGCGATGATTTCGGCGATGGTCAGGTACAGTTCCTGGGGGATGCTGTCGCCCAGTTCCAGGCGGGCAAGCATTTTCACCAGTTCCGCGTTTTCGTAGATCGGGACTTTGTATTCCCTGGCGATCGCCAGAATGGCTTCCGCCAGCGTGTCATCGCCCTTGGCCGTCAGCGTCGGGGCCTGGTGGCCGTCGTAGCTGAGGGCAATGGCCTGACGCGGTGTCTGCTCGGGTCTGCTCATCAGGCGTTCTCGTCGATCCAGCGTTGTTCGAGCACGGCGCGTGGCCCCTGGGGCGGCACGCCACGGTTGCATTCCAGTTCCTTGACGTTCAGACCGCACGCCACCAGCCGCGCACGCAGATTATCCAGCTCGCTGGAAATCAACTCGGCGCTGCCTTCGCGCTCAGCCCACAACTGGCTGGCGATGCTCCCGGCAATCAGTTGCGCCTGCACGTGCAGCGGGCCGAGGGGCTCCAGATCAAAGGCCAGCTCCAGCCGCCAGAGCTTTTCTCGCTCCTTGGCTTCCTGCACCGGCGAATCGGAAGGGTCGTCGCGCTCTGGCGTTTCCTCGCGCTGAACCTTGACCTGCAACGGCACGATGTCGTGGGCGTTGCGCATCGGGATCTCCAGCTGCCAGGTGGTCACCTGAGTGCCGTCGGCGTGGGTGCGGGTCTGCTCGAGGCCGCCCAGTTGATGGCTCTGCAGGCGCGAAATGGCCCCTGCCGCCAGTTTCAGCAGCATCTCCAGATCGTCCTTGCTCTCCGGATGGCCGAGGGTGCGCGGTGGTAATGGGAAGTTGATCGTTTCGCTCGGCGGCGCCACCAGCCCCAGGGTGCCGAAGGCGCTGCGCAACACGCTGGGCATGGCCCGCGCCAGGGTATTGCCGGCGGCAGCGGCGTCATAACTGACGTTGCCCGGCAGCCCCGGCAGGAGTTGAGTGACCAGCCGCAGCAAGTTGGCCTTCATGTCCGGCACCAGCGTCGGGTTCTGCCCGGCGAGCAAGCGCGACTCC
The DNA here is from genome assembly GCF_050268485.1 of Pseudomonas sp. NPDC078416. Lineage (NCBI taxonomy): Bacteria > Pseudomonadati > Pseudomonadota > Gammaproteobacteria > Pseudomonadales > Pseudomonadaceae > Pseudomonas > Pseudomonas sp. NPDC078416. The sequence continues at coordinate 22,228 of NZ_JBNNGV010000004.1, forward strand.
ATGAACAGCCCGCTGGCATTCAGGGCCTGGGCGACTCCCTTGGCGGTGGTCATCTGCGGGACGTCCGGCAGATCGGCCAACAGTTGCTCGATGCTGGCCCGCAGCGACGGTGGGAGGTTATCGCCATCGGCAGCCGGCGGCGGCATGTTCTGCAGCGCCGTGATCAGGCCCTGCAGCGAGCCCTGACGGCTTTGCTGGGTCGACAGCTGCTGCGCCAGGGCCAGTTCGTCCAGACGATTGGGCAGGGCGACGAAATTCAGCGCCTGACTGTTCTGCACCTGGGCGCTGAGCAGACTGCCGACCCGCAGCGGTTGCGGGCTGTCGACGGTCAGGCTGGTGCCGGCCAGGGCCGTGTTGAGCAGGATGACGATGGAGCGGTAATTCGCCGGCTGCGCCCCACCCGACGATTGCCCGGGGGATTGCCCCGCCAACTGCGCGACATTCTGCGCCGCCACCTGGGTGGTCAGCACTTTGCCTTGCAACAGGGTGCCGGCAGGCAACTGCCGCGTGTCGATGCTGGTGAGGCTGTTGGTGGCGGCTTTCTGCAGGTCCTGCACGCTGATGGTCAGGGTGTCGGCTGAACCCTGGGCGACGTTGACGCTGGTGCCTGGCGTCAGCGGCAGCGAACTGCTGACGGGGAGGGTGGTTTGCCGGCCGTTGTCCATGGTCAGTTTGAGCAACAGCTGAAAGTCCTGCCCCAACTGCTTGAGGCTCACCACTTCAGCGCTGGCCACCTGGCCCGACATCAACAGCCCTTCGCGCGGCTCCATCAGCTTGAGCACTTCGCCGGCCGGCACACCGGCGCGCAGCAGGGCCGTGGCCACTGTTACTGGAGAAAGATTGGGTATATCGCCTGTCATCAGATCCCGACTCGGTAAATTTGCGCTCTGGATGGCGGGGCCGGGTATGTATAATCCGGCACCGACTTCGTCGGCGGTCCACCGTTAAGCTGCATCAGTATAACGGCCGTCATGATCCCGACTTGAACCGCCGCGCCGCTGCTACTGAAAAGAAGGTCCTTCATGTCCATCCCCGTTCTTGAAGCCGTGGCGCTGACGTGCGAGCGCGACTGGCGCCTGCTGTTCGAAGATCTCGAATTGCGGCTGAGCGCGGGCGACATGGTCCAGATCAGCGGCCCCAACGGCAGCGGCAAGACCAGCCTGCTGCGCCTGTTGTGCGGGCTGATGCAGCCCACCGCCGGCAGCGTGCTGCTGGACGGCAAGCCCCTCGCCAGTCAGCGCAACGAGTTGACCCGCCACCTGCTGTGGATTGGCCACGCCGCCGGCATCAAGGATTTACTCACCCCTCTGGAAAACCTGGCCTGGCTCTGCGCGCTGCACACGCCGGTGCAGGCTGCCGACATCTGGCGCGCCCTCGAAGCGGTCGGCCTGCGTGGGTTTGAAGACGTGCCGTGCCACACCTTGTCGGCCGGCCAGCGCCGCCGCGTGGCACTGGCCCGCCTGTATCTGCCCGGCCCCCGCCTGTGGATGCTCGACGAACCCTTCACCGCCCTGGACAAACAGGGCGTCGCGCAACTTGAGGCTCATCTGGCCGCTCACTGTGAAAACGGCGGCGCGGTGGTGCTGACCACGCACCACACCCTGAGCCGCACGCCCTCCGGCTATCGCGATCTGGACCTGGGGCAGTGGGCGGCATGAGTCAGGTGTTTACCCTGCTGATCGCCCGCGAAGCGCGCCTGCTGTTTCGGCGCCCGGCCGAGCTGCTTAACCCGCTGGTGTTCTTCGCCATCGTCATCGCGCTGTTTCCCCTGGCCGTCGGCCCTGACACGCAACTGCTGCAGCGCCTGTCGCCGGGGTTGGTGTGGGTGGCGGCGCTGTTGTCTGTGCTGCTGTCACTGGACGGCCTGTTTCGCAGCGATTTCGAAGACGGCTCCCTCGAACAATGGGTGCTGTCGTCGCAACCGTTGGCGCTGTTGGTGTTGGCGAAGGTGCTGGCGCACTGGGCGTTTTCCGGGCTGGCGCTGGTGTTGCTGTCCCCGCTGCTGGCGCTGATGCTGGGCCTGCCCACCGCATGTTTGCCGGTGCTGCTGCTGTCGCTGCTGCTGGGCACGCCGGTGCTGAGCCTGCTCGGCGCAGTGGGCGCGGCGTTGACCGTAGGGCTCAAGCGCGGGGGCCTGCTGTTGGCGCTGTTGATTCTGCCGCTGTACATCCCGGTGCTGATTCTCGGCAGCGGCGCCTTGCAGGCCGCACTTGAGGGCATGCCTGCGACCGGTTATCTGCTTTGGCTTGGCAGCCTGACCGCACTGGCGGTAACCCTGACGCCCTTTGCAATTGCCGCTGGTTTGAAGATCAGCGTTGGCGAATAATCGCACCCTGACCGAGCGGACAGTTTTTCCGTCGGCAGGTCCCGGACGCTTCAGTCATAAGAAGCGCCTTGCCCTGACAGCGCCTCTGGCTGAGACGCACTGTGATAACGAGCACCGTGATGAAAAGCACCGTGATGAAAAGGCAGCGTGATGAACACAAGTGCCAAGACTAAAGGCGGCCTGAGTTGGGCCTGGTTCCACAAACTCGGTTCGCCCAAATGGTTTTACGGCATCAGCGGCCGTCTGCTGCCGTGGCTGAGCATCGCTGCGGCGCTGTTGATCGCCATCGGCGTGGTCTGGGGCCTGGCGTTCGCGCCGCCTGACTATCAACAAGGCAACAGCTTTCGCATCATTTATATCCATGTGCCGGCGGCGATGCTGGCCCAGTCCTGCTACGTGATGATGGCCGTGTGCGGCGTGGTCGGGCTGGTCTGGAAGATGAAGATGGCCGACGTTGCCCTGCAATGCGCGGCGCCCATCGGTGCGTGGATGACCGCCCTGGCCTTGGTCACCGGCGCGATCTGGGGCAAGCCCACGTGGGGTTCGTGGTGGGTCTGGGATGCGCGGCTGACCTCAATGCTGATCCTGCTGTTCCTGTATTTCGGCCTGATCGCGCTGGGCAACGCCATTACTAACCGCGACAGCGCCGCCAGGGCCTGCGCCGTGCTGGCCATCGTCGGCGTGATCAACATCCCGATCATCAAGTATTCAGTGGAATGGTGGAGCACTCTGCACCAGGGCGCGACCTTCAGCCTGACGGAAAAACCGGCGATGCCTGCCGAGATGTGGCTGCCGCTGCTGTTCACCGTGCTGGGGTTCTATTGCTTCTTCGGGGCGGTGCTGCTGCTGCGCATGCGCCTGGAAGTGCTCAAACGCGAAGCCCGCGCTGGTTGGGTCAAGGATGTGTTAGTGAAAACCCTTGGCCACTCAGCGCCTCCTCGCAACGGAGTCGAACGATGAGCTTCGAGTCTTTCAGCGATTTTCTCGCCATGGGCAGGCACGGGCTGTATGTCTGGTCGGCGTATGGCATCTGTTTCATCGTGCTGGCGATCAACGTCCTGGCACCGGTTTTCGCGCGTCGGCGTTACCTGCAACAAGAGGCGCGCCGTCTGCGCCGGGAGAGCATTACGTGAATCCGCTGCGAAAAAAGCGCCTGTTGATCATCCTGGCGATCCTCGCCGGGGTCGGCATTGCGGTCAGCCTTGCACTCAGCGCGCTGAAGGAAAACATCAACCTGTTCTACACCCCGACCCAGATTGCCGGCGGCGAAGCGCCCCGTGACACGCGGATTCGCGCCGGCGGCATGGTGGTCCAGGGCTCGCTGCAGCGCTCGTCGGATTCTCTGGACGTCACGTTTGCCGTCACCGATTTCAACAAGTCGGTGCCCATCACCTATCGCGGCATCCTGCCCGACCTGTTCCGCGAAGGGCAGGGCATCGTTGCCCTCGGCAAGCTCAATGCCGACGGCGTGGTCGTCGCCGATGAAGTGCTGGCCAAGCACGATGAGAAATACATGCCGCCGGAAGTCGCCAAAGCGCTGAAAGACAGCGGCCAGCCCGCGCCCGCCGCCACGCCCGCCGCTCTCCCGGACAAACAGGGGTAAATCATGATTCCCGAACTCGGCCACCTGGCCATGATTTTGGCTCTGTGCTTCGCCATCGTGCAGGCCATCGTGCCGCTGCTGGGCGCCTGGCGCGGCGATCGTCTGTGGATGAGCCTCGCCCAGCCCGCGGCGTGGGGGCAGTTTGCCTTCCTTGTGTTTGCCTTTGGCTGCCTGACCCACTCGTTCATGGTCGACGACTTTTCCGTGGCTTACGTTGCGGAGAACTCCAACAGCGCGTTGCCGTGGTACTACAAATTCAGCGCCGTCTGGGGCGCTCACGAAGGCTCGTTGCTGCTCTGGGCGCTGATCCTCGGCGGCTGGACCTTCGCCGTGTCGATCTTTTCCCGACAGTTGCCTCAGGTCATGCTCGCCCGTGTACTGGCGGTGATGGGCATGATCAGCGTCGGCTTTCTGCTGTTTCTGATCCTCACCTCCAACCCGTTCAGCCGCATCCTGCCGCAGATTCCCCAGGACGGCCGCGACCTGAATCCGTTGCTGCAGGACATTGGCCTGATCGTCCACCCGCCGATGCTGTACATGGGCTACGTCGGGTTCTCGGTGGCGTTTGCTTTCGCCATCGCTGCGCTGCTCGGCGGTCGGCTTGATGCGGCATGGGCGCGCTGGTCGCGGCCGTGGACCATCGTCGCCTGGGCCTTCCTCGGCGTCGGCATCACGCTGGGCTCGTGGTGGGCCTATTACGAACTGGGCTGGGGCGGCTGGTGGTTCTGGGACCCGGTGGAAAATGCCTCGTTCATGCCCTGGCTGGTGGGCACAGCGCTGATCCACTCGCTGGCGGTCACGGAAAAGCGCGGCGTGTTCAAGAGCTGGACGGTTCTCCTGGCCATCGCGGCGTTTTCGTTGAGCCTGCTGGGCACCTTCCTGGTGCGTTCGGGCGTGCTGACGTCTGTGCACGCATTTGCCTCCGATCCGGCCCGTGGCGTGTTCATCCTGATCTTCCTGCTGATGGTGGTGGGCGGCTCACTGACCCTGTTCGCCCTCCGCGCGCCGGTGGTGAAAAGCCACGTCGGGTTTGGCCTGTGGTCGCGGGAAACCTTGCTGCTGGGCAATAACCTGGTGCTGGTGGTGGCGGCGTCGATGATTCTGCTCGGCACGCTCTACCCGCTGGTGCTGGATGCGTTGAGCGGGGCGAAGATGTCCGTCGGCCCGCCGTATTTCAATGCGTTGTTCGTGCCGCTGATGGGCTTGCTCATGGCCGTCATGGCGGTGGGCGTGCTGGTGCGCTGGAAGGACACGCCGGTCAAGTGGCTATTGAGCATGCTCGCGCCGGTGTTGGTCGGCAGCGCGGTCTTGGCGGTGATTGCCGGTTTTGCCATGGCCGACTTCCACTGGGCGGTGCTTGCCACCTGCCTGCTCGCGGCCTGGGTGTTGCTGGCCGGCGTGCGCGACCTGTTCGACAAGACGCGGCACAAGGGATTGCTCAAGGGCATGCGCTCGCTGACCCGCAGTTACTGGGGCATGCAAGTGGCGCACCTGGGTATCGCGGTGCTGGCGCTGGGCGTGGTGTTGTCCAGCCAGAACAGCGCCGAACGCGACCTGCGCATGGCCCCGGGCGAGTCGGTGGAACTGGGCGGCTATAGGTTCGTGTTCGAGGGCGCCCAGCATTACCAGGGCCCGAATTTCACCTCTGATCGCGGCACCCTTCGCGTGCTGGAAGACGACAAGGAAATCACCGTGCTGCACCCGGAAAAACGCCTGTACACCGTGCAGCGTTCGATGATGACCGAGGCCGGCATCGACGCCGGTTTCACCCGCGATCTGTACGTGGCGCTGGGCGAACCGCTGGAAAACGGCGCGTGGGCGGTGCGTGTCCACGTCAAGCCGTTCGTGCGCTGGATCTGGTTCGGCGGGCTGATCACCGCACTGGGTGGGCTGCTGGCGGCGCTGGACAAACGTTATCGCGTCAAAGTCCGCGCGAAAGTGCGTGACGCGCTGGGCATGACGGGGGCGGCGGTATGAAGCGCTGGATGTTGCTGATCCCGCTGGTGCTGTTTCTCGGCATGGCGGGTTTGCTGTACCGAGGTTTATATCTCGATCCGTCGGAGTTGCCGTCGGCGTTGATTGGCAAGCCCTTCCCTGAATTCAGCTTGCCCGCCGTGCAAGGCGGCAAGCCGCTGACCCGCGCCGACCTGCTGGGCAAGCCGGCGCTGGTTAACGTCTGGGGCACCTGGTGCGTGGCCTGCCGCGACGAGCACCCGGTTTTGACGAAGCTGGCGAAGCAGGGCGTGGTGATTTACGGCGTCAATTACAAGGATGTGAATGCCGATGCATTGAAGTGGCTTAAGGATTTTCACGATCCCTATCAGCTGAACATCAATGATGAGGCCGGTAGCCTGGGTTTGAATCTGGGTGTCTATGGCGCGCCGGAGACCTTCTTGATCGATGCCAAGGGCGTCATTCGCTACAAGCATGTTGGCGTGATCGACCAGACAGTCTGGCGCGAGAAGCTGGCGGGCCAGTATCAGGCGCTGGTGGATGAGGGCAAGCAATGATCAGCCGTCATGATGTGGCGTCTGTTCGACCCTCTTCGCGGGCAAGCGCGCTGCTACAGGGGGGGCGGCGATTGGCTGCCGCTGCGGTATTGGCGCTGGGTTTTGCAGGTGTGGCCCAGGCAGCGATTGATGCCTACACCTTCAAGGACGACGCCGAACGTGCCCGCTACACCGAGCTGACCCGCGAGCTGCGCTGCCCGAAATGCCAGAACCAGGACATCGCCGATTCCAACGCGCCCATCGCCGCCGACCTGCGCAAAGAGATCTACCGCATGCTCGGCGAAGGCCAGAGCAATCAGCAGATCATCGATTTCATGGTCGATCGCTACGGCGAGTTCGTGCGCTACAAGCCGGAGCTCAATGCCCACACCTGGCTGCTCTGGTTCGGTCCGGCCGGCCTGCTGCTAGGCGGCGCGGTGTTGATTGGTGTGATTGTCGTGCGCCGCCGCCGCTCAGGCCGCGAAGACGCCGACGTGCTTTCCGACGAGGAGCGTCAGCGCCTCGCCCACTTGCTGGATAAGAACCGCGAATGATCGATTTCTGGATGGCCGCCGGCCTGCTGTTGCTGGTGGCCCTGAGTTTCCTGCTGATCCCGGTGGTGCGTGGCCGTCGCGCGCAGACTGAGGAAGATCGCACCGCCCTTAACGTCGCCTTGTATCAGGAGCGCATCGCCGAGCTGCAAGCGCAGCAGGAGGAGGGCGTGCTCTCCTCGGCGCAACTGGACGGCGGTCGCGCCGAGGCTGCGCGTGAATTGCTCGCCGACACTGAAGGCGTGGGCGCCGAGCGGGTGTCGCGACTTGGCAAGCCGCTGCCATTGCTCGCGGCGATTCTGGTGCCGGTCCTGGCGTTGGGCCTGTATCTGCATTTCGGCGCGTCGGACAAGGTCGAGCTGACCCGGGAGTTCTCTCAGCCACCGGGTTCACTGGCGCAGATGACCGAGCGGCTTGAGCGTGCGGTGAAGGCGCAACCGGATTCCGCCGAGAGCGCGTATTTCCTCGCGCGGACCTACATGGCCCAGGATCGCCCGGCCGATGCCGCGCGGATGTTTGAGCGCGCGGCCAAGCTGGCCGGTCGTCAGCCCGAACTGCTCGGGCAGTGGGCCCAGGCGTTGTACTTCGCCGGCAACAAGGCCTGGACCCCGCAGATTCAGGGGATTGCCGAAGAAGCGCTGAAGCTCAATCCCAAGGAAGTCACCAGCCTGGGCCTGATGGGCATCAACGCCTTCGAAAGCCAGCATTTCGACGAGGCGGTGAGCTATTGGACGCGGCTGCTGTCGGTGTTGCCGCCGAACGATCCCTCCCGCGGGGCGCTGGAAGGCGGGATCAAACGCGCCAGAGACAATGTGGTGCAAAGCGGCGGCACGCTGGAAAACACCCCGCCGGTGGCGGTGCAGGGCGCGCGTCTGAAGGTGCGCGTCACGCTGTCGGAAGCGTTGAAGACCAAGGTGCAGCCAGGCGACACGGTGTTTGTGTTTGCCCGCGCGGTGTCGGGTCCGCCGGCACCGTTGGCGGTCAAGCGCGTGACCGTGGCCGATTTGCCGGTGGAAGTCGAGCTGACTGACGCCGACGCGATGATACCGCAGCTGAAACTGTCGAACTTCCCCGAAGTCCAACTCGTGGCCCGGGTGTCCCGCGCCGGTCAGCCCACGGCGGGCGAATGGATCGGTCGCAGCCAGCCGTTGCCGAGCAACGTGACGGCGCTGCAGGCCCTGACCATCGACAGCCCCGATCAGTAACCCCGTTAACGCAACGAGTAGAGAGCCCCTATGTATCGCGTCGCCCGTTTTGCCTTGTTGAGTCTGGTGGTGGGATTGACCGCCGCCTGTGCGGTGCAGCATCCAGGGCCGCAGAGTTCCGAGCCGATTCCGACCATGCCGGGTCCGTCGCCGACCCCCCAGCCCGGCACTCCGCGCACGGCGCCTGAGACGCCGCCTTCTGCCCCGATTCCTGCGCCCGGCCCGAAAACCTCCTCGCACTTCGCTCCGCCGCCGGGTGGCAACAGCCATTGGGACGCGCGCCTGGGCGTGCATGTGCTGGATAATGTGCCGAACACGTTCTATCGCCAGCGAACTTACTATCGCTGGAACAACGGCTGGACCTGGTCGACTTCGCCAAGCGGGCCTTGGCAGGAGACCGATGCCAGTGGCGTGCCGCCGGGGTTGAGTAAACAGTTCGGGAATTGAATTAGGCGGGGGGCCTAGTACGCCAGGATCAAGATCAAGATCAAGATCAAGGGCGTCTGCCTGGGGGCAGACCGTTTCGCCTTCGGCGAGTTACTTGGAAAAGTCGAAAGTCGCACCATCCCCAAGTAACCAAGGGTGCTTGCTCTCAGTTTGGCCCGACCTCGTCGGCTTCCCTCACTTCGACGACGCTCCGTGGGCCCGCGCCGAACGGACATCCATGTCCTGACGGCGCTCTCGCGGCATCCATGCCGCTCGGCCCACTCCGCGAGACCTGCGTTCAGCCTGCACCCAAGTCGCGTTTGGCGGTGACTGGGCTTTTTGCGTTTGAAAATCAAGAGCAGATCAAGAGCTTCCCGGCTGAAGCCGGTCCCACTGGGTGCACGCGCTGCTGTTAGTGGGACCGGCTTTAGCCGGGAAGAGGCCGGTTTGCTCACCATTCTGATCGTTCCCACGCTCCGCGTGGTAACGCCGCCCCGGACGCTCCGCGTCCCGCATACGACGCGCATCAAGGCTTGGGGAGGTGACGCGGAGCGTCACGGGATGCATTCCCACGCGGAGCGTGGGAACGATCAAGCCGATCCTACATACGCCCGCGGTCTGTTAGTGGGACCGGCTTCAGCCGGGAAGCTGTTGATCTTGATCTTCTTACGCAAGAAGCTCAGACGACACCCATCGCGACTTGGGTGCAGGCTGAACGCAGGTTTTGCGCAGTGGGCCGAGCCGCATGGATGCGGCGAGAGCGCCGTTGCGGACATGGATGTCCGTTCGGCGCGGGCCCACGGAGCAAGACCGGAGTGAAGGAACCCCGAGGAACGAGGAGCCCAACCAGGAGCAAGCACCCTTGGTTACTTGGGGTGCTTTTCCAAGTAACTCGCCGAAGGCGAAAAAGTCTGCCGTTAGGCAGACGCTCTTGATCCTGGCGGACTAAGCCGGGGGCCTTATTTCGCCGGATAGATCTGGTCAAACACCCCACCGTCGTTGAAGTGCGTCTTCTGCACGGTGCGCCAGTCGCCGAAGGTTTTTTCCACTGACAGGAAATCCACTTTCGGGAAGCGGTCGGTGTACTTGGCCAGCACCGCCGGATCCCGTGGGCGCAGGTAGTTGGCGGCAGCGATTTCCTGTCCTTCAGGGGACCACAGGTACTTCAGGTATTCCTCGGCCACCGCGCGGGTGCCTTTCTTGTCCACCACCTTGTCCACCACGCTCACAGGCGGCTCAGCTTCAGCGGAGACGCTCGGGTACACCACTTCGAACTGATCACGACCAAACTCGCGGGCGATCATTTCCGCTTCGTTTTCGAAGGTCACCAGCACGTCGCCGATGTGGTTGGTCATGAACGTGGTGGTCGCGCCACGGCCACCGGTGTCGAGGACGGGCACATGGCTGAACAGCTCGCCGACGAACTTTTTCGCTGCCGCTTCATCGCCGCCGTTCTTCAGCGTGTAGCCCCAGGCCGAGAGGTAGGTGTAGCGGCCGTTGCCGGAGGTTTTCGGGTTCGGCACCACCACTTCAACGCCATCCTTGACCAGGTCCGGCCAGTCCTTCAGCGCCTTCGGATTGCCCTTGCGCACGATGAACACCGTGGCCGAGGTAAACGGCGCGCTGTTGTTCGGCAGGCGAGTGACCCAGTCCTTTGGCACCAGTTCGCCGTTGTCCGCCAGCGCGTTGATGTCAGTGGCCATGTTCATGGTGATGACATCGGCGGGCAGGCCATCGATCACCGAACGCGCCTGTTTGCTCGATCCGCCAAAGGACATCTGAATCGTCGCGCTTTCCTTGTGCTCGGCTTCCCAGTGCTTCTGGAACGCGGCGTTGTAGTCCTTATAGAAATCGCGCATCACGTCATACGAAACGTTGAGCAGCGATGGCGCGGCGGCCTGTGCAGCGCTGCCCAGAGCCAGTCCTGCGGCGAGCATGGAAGCGGCGAAGATTTTTTTCACTGTGGATTCCTTGTGGCGTTGAGCAGGGGGCGTTGAGTGATTCGCTCTTGGAAGAGCCGTTGTTATAACCAGACGAGATAGCCAGTGGCTGGCGACTATAACCAAAGTCCCCAGCCGCTCAATAGATCAAAAACTCATGTGCTTATGTCAGTTTGAGCGGTGTGAGGCGCGTCCCTTGATTCGCTGCGGGGAAACAGCGGATTGCCGCAGCGCGAACAGAACGCCGCGTTGGGTTCATGGGCGTTCTTGGCGCAAACCGGGCAGTCGTGCTGCAGCTGATCGCCGCGCATGGCGTTGGCCAGTTCGGCAGTGAAAATCCCGGTGGGCACGGCGATGATCGAGTAACCGGTGATCATCACCAGCGACGACAGAATCTGCCCGATCGGCGTCTTCGGCACGATGTCACCAAAGCCCACCGTGGTCAGCGTGACGATCGCCCAGTAGATGCCTTTGGGAATGCTGGTGAAGCCGTGCTCGGGTCCCTCGACGACGTACATCAGCGTGCCGAACACCGTCACCAGCGTCGACACGGTGGCCAGAAACACGATGATCTTCTGCTTGCTGCCACGCAGGGCGGCGAGCAGGTAGTTGGCCTGTTTCAAATAAGGGCTGAGCTTGAGCACGCGGAAGATCCGCAGCATGCGCACCACACGCACGATCAGCAGGTACTGCGCGTCGCTGTAATAGATCGCCAGGATGCCCGGGACGATGGCCAGCAGGTCGATCAGGCCATAGAAGCTGAACGCGTACTTGAGGGGTTTGGGCGAGCAGTACAGGCGCACCAGATACTCGACCGCAAAGATGAAAGTGAAGGTCCACTCGATCCAGGCCAGTGGCGCGGCATAGTTGCGGTGCACGGCCTCGATGCTGTCGATGATCGCCACGAGCAGGCTGCACAGGATGAGCACCAGCAGGATCTTGTCGAAGCGCCGGCCGGGCTTGGTGTCACTCTGAAAAACGATGATGCGTAGCTGTTCGCGCCAGCTGATGTTGCTGTCCATGGGGTCGTTCCGCGTGCAAGGTCGGCAGAGCGTGGGACAAAGTGCTCAGGAGCGCAACCTGTCATCACCGATCCCCTGACGCAGCAGCCGGGCGCTGGCCTGCACCAGCCAGCAGGCCAGAATGAAGGGCGCGGTCAGCGTCGGCAGACCCATGGCTGCAAACCCCGGCTGCAACAGAATCGACAGCGCAATCGCGCTCGCCGGCAACCAGGGTCTGTGCCGCGCCTGACTGAACGCCAGCCCGGCCAGCGCCGGGTTGTAGCCGCACAGGCCGGGCAGCGCCAGATCCGGCTGCGACGGCCACAGCGCGAACGCCACTCCGCTGATGCAGCCGACAAATGCCCAGAGCGCGGCGCGCCGATTGGCGATCAGCAGCCCGACGCCGATCATCACCCCCGCCAGCGGATGATCAAGCAGAAAGACCTGGCCGAAACCCAAGGGCAGCGCGTGGATCGGGTTCACGTCCGCGACAGCCGCTTGCGTCGGTTCGACAAACACCAACAACAGCCAGCCAAACAGCACGAAGGGCGCCGTGTAGGCGTTCAGGCAGGAGGCCCGTGGCGTGCGTTCCAGCCAAGCGTGCATCAGCATCGCGCTCAGCCCGCCGCAGGCAATGATCAGCAGCGGCACCAGTGGTGACCATTCGACGCGGTAGTCGATCAGCAGGCCCAGCAAAACGCCGTTGTAGCTATAAAGCCCGGCCTGGCGCCTGACTTTTGGATAGCCCCGCCGTTGCGCCGTGAGCAAACCGGCGACAGCGCCCAGCAACGCGGCGCCCAGGGAGGAGGGTGCGCTGATCAGAATCGCCAACAGACAGAAAACCCCGCAGAGGGGGCTGCGTTGCAGCAGCACCTGACTGAAGCCGTTGAGCAGGGTTTCGGCCCAGTCGGGGCATCGTTGGGGCGGCGGGGCAGGGATGGCTGGCATATATGTATTCAATAGTTGTAATTATTGTATACATAATGGGCTTTAGTCGACTTTTCGACAAGGCAGGAGGCGAGTACTCATCGAACAGCGCTGGACCCGCATATTCCGTACGACCAGAACTGCCGGTTTAACGGTTCGCGTAAAAGGCCGCACTGATCGTCTGCGTTTAAACCGCCTGCGTTGCCTCTTCTGCGGCTATGGCGGCCTTGACGCTTGGCCGTGCTTCGACCCGCTTCATGAATGACGCCAGTTCTGGCCAGTGCTTGACGTCGATGTTAAAGAACGGCAGCCACTTCAGTACCGTGAACAGGTAGGCATCAGCGAGCCCGAAAGCGCCTAGCAGATAGTCTTTCTGCATCAGCTCCCTGTTTAGATAGTCCAGACGCTTGAACAGGGTGTGGCGAAAGATTGCTTTGGTGGCTTCGGGGATATCGGCATTGAACAGCGGTGCACTGCCCGCGTGAATTTCGGCGCTGATGAAGTTCAGCAGCTCCTGTAGACGCGTCCGTTCCCACGTGCCATTGGCCGGAGCCAACGAGTTACCCTCGACCTGATCGGCGAGGTACTGGATGATCGCCGGACCTTCGGTCAACACCTGACCCTCATCCAGCACCAGCGCGGCGACATATCCCTTAGGGTTGATGTCGCGGAAGTCTCGGCCATCTGCCGTGGCTTTGGTCTTGTTATTGACGCGTATCAGCTCGAACGGCAGTTCCAGTTCACGCAGCACGATGTGGGGTGACAGTGAGCAGGTCATGGGGGCGAAGTACAGTTTCATCCGTCTATCCTGTGAGCGAAAGCGATGCGTGACCGGACGCGCGTCGGGGCACGGGGCATGTGGGGTGTTGAGCGAACGGCGACGTCAGGATCGGTGACTTGTGCTGGGCTTAGCAAAGGACTTTTTGAGTGCTACCTTATGACAAAATCTCATGAGCCCTCGGTCCCTTATGGCTGCCAGAATTCCTTCTCTCAATGGACTGAAAGCCTTTGAATCCGCTGCCCGCCATATGAGCTTTACCAAAGCAGCGGAGGAGCTGAATGTCACGCAGACCGCCATCAGTCACCAGATCCGCCGGCTTGAAGACGAATTGGGCATTCGCCTGTTTCTGCGGCTCAAGGATGGGCTGGCACTGACCACTGAAGGGCATTCGTATCTGCCGGGCATCCGCTCGGCATTCCATGAGTTGCGCTATTCCACGGAAATGCTGCTGGAATCCACAAACAACAGCGCGTTGACCATCAGCACGTTGGTCTCGCTGGCGTCTAAATGGCTGCTGCCGCGCCTGGCTTCGTTTCAGGAGGCGTATCCCAATATCGATGTGCGAGTCACGGCATCCACCGATCTGGTGGACTTTCGCAAAGGCGGCATTGACGCCGCGATCCGCTATGGCTTTGGCGACTGGAAGGGGCTGCGGTCGGACTGGCTGATGTCCGACGAAATTTTCCCGGTGTGCAGCCCCAAGCTGCTGACCGGACCGACGCCACTGAAAAGCCCGGTTGACCTGGCCAATCACAAGCTGTTGCAGGTCAGCGGCATGACCAGCAACGACTGGAACATGTGGTTGAGCGCCGCCGGTCAGCCGAAGAGGCTGGCAGAAGGCACGCGGCTGACGTTCGATCTGGCCATGATGGCCGTACAGGCTGCTATCGACGGCCTGGGGGTATGTATTGGCCGCTCGACCTATGTCGATGACGACTTAAAAGCCGGTAAGTTGGTCGCGCCGTTCAACCTCAAGCTGAAGTCCGATCTGGGTTTCTATTTGGTAACGCCGCTGGAAATCGCGAATTCGAAAAAAGTCGTGGCGTTTCGCACCTGGTTGATCGATCTGGTGCAGGGCGCCGAATCCGTCTCGGTTTCAGAACTTCTGGACTAGGTCGTCGCGCCTCATTGGCACCCAGGCACTCACATCCCCCAAGGGCATGGTTTGCTGCGCCAGCGCGTTGCTCCGGACGAGGAAAATGCCCCTGTGGGACCGGCTTTAGCCGGGAAAGCGCCAGGCGCCACACCGCAAATATTGATGGCGTCAAAACGGGCCTCTTCCCGGCTAAAGCCAGTCCCACTAACACTGCGTGCCCCTGTGGGACCGGCTCTAGCCGGGAGGGCGTCAGTCGCTTAAACCCGAAACTGCCGCAACAACCCATTCAACTGTTCACTCAACCCCTTGAGCTGATGGCTCGCTGCGCTGGACTGTTCGGCCGCCACCGCCGTGCTCTGGGACAGCTGCGCCGCCTGGGTGACGTTCTGGTTGATGTCTTCCACCACGTGGGATTGCTCAAGGGTGGCGCTGGCGATGGAGGCGTTGAGGCCGTTGAGGTTGCGCAGTGCCTGGCTGATCGAGGTCAGGCTCTGGCCGGCCAGGTTGGCCTGTTCAATCGTCAGCTGCGAAGAACGACTGCTGTCGGCGATCACTTTTACCGCCGCATCCGAATGGGCTTGCAGGCGCTCGATCATCGTCTGGATTTCTGCGGTGGATTTCTGCGTGCGCTGGGCCAGCAGGCGTACCTCGTCTGCGACCACGGCGAAGCCACGGCCCTGATCACCGGCGCGGGCGGCTTCGATGGCGGCGTTCAGTGCCAGCAGGTTGGTTTGCTCGGCGATCGAACTGATCACCTCCAGCACACCGCCGATCTGCGTGCTTTCACTGGCCAGTGTACGAATGACCTCCACGGCCTGATCGATGGTGCCGGACAGGTGCCCGATCTGCTTCAGGCTGCTGTCGATGTTGGCCTGACCCTGCTGCGCCTGGGATTCGGCGTTGCGCATCTCGCTGGCGGCGTGCTCGGCGTTCTTCGCCACGTCCTGCACGCCATAGGTGACCTCATTGACCGCCGTCGCCACCTGCTCCATCTGCAGCGACTGCTGCTGGCTGCGCTCCTGAGCTTGAATGGCGTTGCTGCCCAGCTCACTCGACGCCTGGCCGAGGCCGACGGCAGACGACTGCAGCTCGCTGACCACTCGCCGCAGCTTGGCGGTGAACGCATTGAAATGTCGGGCCAGTTGCGTGACTTCGTCGCTGCCCTCGGTTTGCAGGGTGCGGGTCAGGTCGCTTTCGCCGCTGGCGATATTGGCCATTGCCTCGACGGTGGCCTTGAGCGGGCCGGCGATGCTGCGTGCGATAAAGATCAACAGCAACGCCATGACCAGAATGATGCCGGCACTGATCGACAGCGCCTTGACCACCTGCTTGTAGAACTCGGCTTGCACGTCATCAATGTAAACGCCCGAGCCGATGATCCAGCCCCACGGCGCGAACAGCGAGATGTACGAGGTCTTGCCCACCGCGTCAGTGGCGCCGGGCTTGGGCCATCGGTAGTTGACCATGCCGGCGCCTTTGGCCTTGGCCAGGGTGACCATCTCGTTGAAGACCTGAAAACCGTCCGGGTCCTTGATGCCGGACAGGTCCTGGCCCACCAGCTTGGGATTGGCCGGGTGCATGATCATCACCGGGCGCAGGTCGTTGATCCAGAAGTAGTCGGTCTGGTTGTAGCGCAGCCCGCGAATGGCATCCATCGCCTGCTGTTGCGCCTGCTCGCGGGTCAGCGTGCCGGCGGTTTCCAGGCCATGGTAGTAGTCAAGCAGGCCGCTGGCGGTCTGCACCACGTGCATGGTCTTGACGGTCTTGGCTTCGTACAGATCGTCGTGGATCTGCTTGAGCATCGCCCCCGCCAACGTAAACAGCATCACCACGGCGACGATGAGAATCAGCCACAAGCGGCGGCTGATGGAAAGATTGCGCATATTCATGATCGTCACTCCGTTTCTTTGTTCTTTTTATTGGGCCAGGCGTTCAGGGCCAGCGTGCCGTGCACACCGCCTCGACCGCGGATCGATGACCGTCAGACGACGGAGAGAGGACGCGGTGTCATTAAGCGTCTCGGCGTGCCGGGGATAAACCTGAGAGTGCCCCAAGGATATATCTGTAATTGCTGGTCCATAAGCCAGATTTAGCCGTAGGAAATGCCTTCGCCTGACGTCGTATCCGATACCGCTATAGCGAAAGGCTTACACAAGCTGAGGAACTTGGCTCTAGGTTGAGACACGTCGGCGCGGTACATTGGATCCATCAACTGCAGCAACGGACCGCTGCAGGATCAAGGATGATCGACCGTTGCCAGGCATTGGCGGCCAACAGGAAGTTGGACGGTGTTGCACAAACCCGCTTCGGCGGGTTTTTTATTGCCTGGGGTTTGGCGAAGGGCCTTTCCGTAGGCATTCTTTTCCCGAATCTGTACGACGTTTCGACCAAATGTTGTTTCCCGATGGAATTTCCGGCGCTCGCGCTGCTCACAGTACGGACTACACCCGAGTCCAGGACAGGGCCGGCCGGGCAGGCATGGGAAATAATTATTGTGGATGTGGCGCAAATGGCAGCAGACGTACCGAACAAAAGACTCATTCTGGTAGTTGAGGACGAGGAAATCATTCGCGACTTCGTCTGCGAGATCCTCGAGGATGAAGATTTCAAGACCTTTGCGCTGGAGAGTGCCGACGAGGCTGCGAAGTACCTCGAGAGCAACTCGGACGACGTGGCGCTCCTCCTCACCGATATCCTGATGCCGGGTCAGTTGAACGGTGCCGATCTGGCGAACCTGTCGGGCAACAAATATCCGCACATCCCGATCCTCATCATGTCAGGTCACGAGACACCCGAGAGCTCTGGCGTCGTTCACCCGGTCGTGTTCATTCGCAAACCCTGGAGTTTCGGCCAGCTTTTACAAGGCGTTAACAAGGCCTTGGGCTACGACAAACACGACAGCCAGTAGCCTCAGCGGTCAGGCTCACACCCCTTGAGCACCAGCCGGATAATGGTTTGGGCCGCCGCTTCGTAATCAGCGTCGTCCAGGCTGGCCTTACCCGTGACCGTTGAAATCTGCCAGTCGAAATCGGCGTAGGTCTGGGTCGCGGCCCAGATGCTGAACATCAGGTGATGAGGGTCGATCGGCGCGATCAGGCCATCGTCGATCCAGCCCTGGATGCACTCGATGTTGTGCCGGGCCTGTCCATTCAGTTGCTCAACCTGTTCGGGCGTCAGATGCGGCGCGCCGTGCATGATCTCGCTGGCGAACACCTTTGAAGCGAAGGGCAGATCGCGGGAGATGCGGATCTTCGAGCGGATGTAGCTCGTCAACACCTCGGCCGGCACCCCCTCACGATTGAACGGCGTCGACGCCTGCATGATCGGCTCGATGATGCTTTCGAGCACCTCGCGATACAGGTTGTCCTTCGATTTGAAGTAGTAATAGACGTTGGGCTTGGGCACACCGGCCTTGGCGGCGATGTCGCTGGTCTTGCTGGCGGCGAATCCTTTGTCGGCAAATTCTTCACTGGCTGCGCGCAGGATCAGTTCTTTGTTGCGCTCGCGGATGCTGCTCATAAACCGGTATGTCCTTGCCTGCTCGGCGGTGGCGAATGTTAGCACCGGCCTCGTCGCAGGCTCAACATCGCCACTCCCGCGCCACGACATCCCTTTCCCGCACCGGCTTGCCACTGTCGGGACCGCGCGCCAGTGGTATTGTGTGGCGGATGGCTGTACCGAGAGTTGTACCGGGAGTATTAACAGAGCAGCACTATCAGAACTGGCGCCTTATCAAGGCTGAACGCGTATTCGGTGGCGAGGTGTCGGCAGCATGAACAGCCCATTGTTTTCCAGCGTCGTTGCGTATGCCCAGCATTGCGAGCGGCAACTGGTGGAAATCCTGCACCGCCGGCCGACGCTCGACCGGCAGCAGGTCATGACCTGGGTCGACGAGCAGAGTCATGCGATGAAAGACCGGGATCCCCTCGACCTGTTGCGCTCGCTGAACGCAAGGGTGCGAGCGGGCAAGCCGCTGCCGTGGGAAGGGCATTCCTGAGAGGGTAACCCTGGCCGCGTTTGCCTGTGACCGTTGAACATCAGCCTGTGTAGCGAGGGTTGAAGTGCTTCGGTCCCAGGCAAGCGCGCCTTAGTTCGATGGAGCGCGTGCCCTTACTTGTCGCTGATCGCCGCGTAGGCCGGCGCGGGCTTGCGGTTGTAATACATGGCGGTGCCCACCAGCAGCACGAGAATGCCCAGCAGTACCATCGAAGAACCTACCGTGCCGAAGTCCAGCCCGCCTTTTTCATGGGGTTTGGTCAGCACGTCACCCAATGTCGCCCCGAACGGGCGAGTCAGCACGAAGGCGATCCAGAACAGCGCCACCGAAGACAACCGGGTGGTGTAGTGAAGCACCACGACCACGGCAATCGCCGAACCGATCAGCAGTGCCCCGCCCATGAATCCCAACCCCGAGTCATCCGCCAGGAAGTCGCCCAGCGCAGTGCCCAGGGTGTTCGAGAACAGGATCGCGAACCAGTAGAACAGCTCGGCTTTCAGCGTGGTGACACGGCTGACCGACAAAGATCTTTCGCTCCAGTACCAGGCCGTGAAGATAGCCAGCAGGATCGCCACGAGAATGGCCGAACCTGCCGCATAACCGAGGCCCAGTGTGCGGTCCATGAAGTCGGACATGGTGGTGCCCGCCGTGCTGGTGGAAAGAATCACCAACCAGTACAGCGCCGGGTTATAGCGTTTGGAGGCCAGTTGTGTGATGAGCGTGACGACAAACACGCTAATCAAGATAAGGGAGCTGATCAGATAACCCACGTCGAGGGTCATCGACAGCAAGTCACCTGCTGTTTCGCCTAACGTGGTGGCACAGATTTTCATGACCCAGAACGCGAGCGTGATCTGCGGAAGTTTGTTCATTGTAGTTACCGGGTGGTTCAGACAGGGAGGTTCGAGTGTCTGCCCGACAGTGGCCGACGGTGCCCATGATCCCGGAGCGGAAGTTAAAAATCGGTCGTATCAAAATGAAAAGCGCATGAATTGCCCGGAGCGTAATGCCCCGGACATTCTGCAGTGGACGCCTCGTGCCAACGGCCAGTGGGGCTTCCCGTCAGCCCCGCGTCGCGGCGATCAGAAGAACACTTTCACCAGCAAACTGGCGGTGTTCTGGTCGGTATCGAAAGAGCGCGTGTCGTTGATGCCGTACTTGTTGCTCCAGTAGTCGTACTCGACGCCCACATACAACTGCCGGTCCGGAAGATTAAGCGCCTTGCCCAGGTCGTATTTGATCTGCGGGTTGAAGTGCAGGTTGGAGTGGTAATCGCCTTTGCTGTTGGACTGTTTGTTGTCCACGACCCAGTCCATGAAGCCGTCGATAAGAATGTCCGACTTGCCCACCGGAATCGTGTAAGACCACACCGGGGTAATCTGCCAGGCACCGTAACCGGCGCGGTGGCCGTCGTTGTAACGCTTGTAGAAGTTCAGCTGGAAGTAATCGAAGCCGGGGATCTTCAAGTCAAAACCCGGGCCGATCAGGTACGACTCGACATCGCCCTCGCCAAACTCATAAGTGGTTGCCAGCAGCACGTCCGTAATAGGCCCCAGCTGGAATTTCTGATCGAAAATCTTGCCCATGGACAGGCGAGGGGAAATCTCCCCGTACGTCGAGGCGTTACCCAGGCCGCCGTCTTTCTTGCCGTTGTAATTGATGTAATCGAGGAAGACGAAGTTGTCGCCGTATTTCCAGCCGTCGGCATGTTCGTAGGTGAACGTCTGCTGGTTCTCAGGGTTCACGGCGAAGTTCTTGCCGTAGAGGTAAGTCAGGCTGTTGCTCTGCCACTGCAGCAGATCACCCGACATGGCCGGCGCGGCGGCAAGCAGGCAACTGGCGGCCATCAGGCTGGAAAGCGTGCGGTTCATGTAATTACTCCCTTGGATTGACGTCGTGGTTTTTTGCGAACTGACGCTCTGTTATGGCGCCTTGGTTTTAATTAACTAAGTTGTCTGTTTGGTCAGCTTTGAGTGGATAGCAAGAGCTGAGCCAACACCTTGAAAAAAGACAAAAAAGTCCTGCCAGCTGTTTAAAGAACAGTCGATGGGTCGATTTATCGATGCCGTTTGGAAGATGCACAGGCTGATCGGAGAGTTGTCCGGTCAGTCAGGTTAGTTGCAGGGTTGTTATTGGACTGAATTCGAGCGGCGGCGGAGGATACTGACTCGCGCAGCCGTGCTCAAGTGCTCTGTGACAGAGCACTCCCGTCGAAAACAGGGCAACCACCCCTCAGTGTGAATGCAGCGGCCCGGCCATCGCCGCCCGGTCGGCACCGCCGAGCACGTTGAACAGCAGGTTCAACAACACCGCGCTCAATGTCGCCATGGCGATGCCGCTGTGGGTGATCGGCCCCATCCACTGCGGCAGCTGGCTGAAGAACTCCGGCCGCACCACCGGGATCAGGCCCATGCCGATGCTCACCGCGACCAGCAGCTGATTGCGCCGATCGGCGATGTCCGCTTCCTGGAGGATCTTGATCCCGGTGGCGGCGACCATGCCGAACATCGCGATGGCCGCGCCGCCCAGTACCGCAGGCGGAATCGAGGCCACCAGATAAGCCGCTTTCGGCAACAGGCTGAGCACGATGAGAAAACCGCCCGCGACGATGGTCACCGAGCGGCAGCGCACCCCGGTCATCTGCACCAGGCCGATGTTCTGCGCAAACGAGGAGTGGGTGAAGGTGTTGAGAAAGCCCGCGAGAAACGAGGCGGCCGCGTCGCACAGCAGGCCCCGGCGCAGCATGCCCGGCGTGACTTCGCGGTCGGTGATCTTGCCCAGCGCGAGGAACATCCCTGTGGATTCGACAAAGATAATCACCACCACCAGGCACATCGACAGAATCGGCGCGAGGCTGAATTGCGGCAGGCCGAAGTGCAGGGGCGTGACCACCTTCAGCCATTCGGCCTGACCCAGGCCACTGAGGTCGACCATGCCGATGAAGCCGGAGAGGATGTAGCCCAGGCCCATGCCGATCAGCACGGAGATATTCACCCAGAACCCGCGCATGAAGCGGTTGATCAGCAGGATGGTCAGCAACACCAGCGCTGCGACGCCGAGGTAAACAGGGTTACCGAAGCTCACCGCCTTGCTGCCGCCGCCCGCCCAGTTGACCGCCACCGGGAACAGCGACAGGCCGATGGAAGTGATCACGGTGCCGGTCACCAGCGGCGGAAAGAAGCGTACGATTTTCGACATGAACGGCGCGATCAGCATGCCGAAGAAGCCCGCCGCGATGGTCGCGCCGAAGATGCCCGGCAGGCCGACGCCGCTCATCCCGGCCATCGCCACCATGCTGCCGACCGCGGCGAAACTGGCGCCCATCATGATCGGCATGCGGATGCCCAGCGGACCGATGCCCAGGGATTGCACCACCGTGGCAATGCCGGCGACCAGCAGGTCGGCGTTGATCAGAAAGGCAATTTCTTCCCGGGAAAGCCCGGCGGCCTGGCCGATGATCAGCGGCACCGCAACGGCACCGCCGTACATCAACAGGACGTGTTGCAGGCCCACCAGAATCAGTTGCAGCAAGGGCAGGGGCTGTCGTGGCGGCGCGGCAGGGATGCGCGCGTGAGTTGACTCGGACATGCAACACCTCATTTGTTTTTATTTTGGGGTTGAAGCTTTGAATCGGGTGAAGCAGCAAGCCTCAAGCTAAAGCGGATCGCGTACTGCCTTGGCTTGGAGCTTGCTGCTTGAAGCTTGGAGCTGCTTAGTTCGTCTGCGCCCCTTTATCGATCCATTGCCCCAGCAGGTCACGTTCCTGTTGGGTCATCTGGGTGATGTTGCCCAGCGGCATGATCTGCGCGGTCACGGCCTGGGCCTGAATGCGCGGGGCGAGTTGCTGGATCTGTTGCGGCGTGTCGAACATGATCCCGGCCGGCGCGCTGCTGAACAGCGGGCTGGTGGGTTTGGCGGAGTGGCACACGGTGCAGCGCTCCTGAATCACGCTGTGGACCTTCTCGAAATCCACGCCGCCGGTGCTGGCTTGCGCCGGTTGCGCTTCGGCCGTTGCGGCAGCGGCAGGGGCAGCGATAGTGGCTGGAGCTGCTGGGGCCGGAGCAGGCGCTGGCGCGACTTCAGGCTTGGGCTCATCAGCGCGATGACCGCCAATGGCCGTCCCCGGCAATGGCTGGTACTGGATTTTCTCCGCCACGTCCGGGCCGCGAGGCATTTGCGCAGGACCGGTGACGTAGGCCAGGCACATCATCCCCAGCGCACCGACCGGCAGGGCCCAGGCGTATTTGTGACTGTTGTGACGGGTGTTGAAGAAGTGACGGACCAGCACCGCACACACCGCGATCCCGGCGAGGATCAGCCAGTTGTACTGACTGCCGTAGGTGCTCGGGAAGTGGTTGCTGATCATGATGAACAGCACCGGCAGGGTGAAGTAGTTGTTGTGCCGTGAACGCAGCAGGCCTTTGGCCGGCAGCGACGGATCCGGCGTGCGGTTCTCGGCGATGGCGGCAACCAGCGCGCGCTGGGCCGGCATGATGATGCGCAGCACGTTGCCGACCATGATGGTGCCGATGATCGCACCGGTGTGCAGGTAAGCCGCCCGTCCGCTGAACACCTGGCTGAAGCCGAAGCAGGCCGCGATGACCAGCACGAACAGCACCAGGCCCAGCAGGGCAGGGCGCTTGCCCAGCGGCGAATCGCAGAGGATGTCGTAGATCGTCCAGCTGGCGATCAATGAGCCGACGCCAATGGCGATGCCTGCGCCGCCGCTCAGCGTGCTGCCGGGTGCCAGCAGGTAAAGGGTGGGGTTGGAATAGAACACGATGCACAGCAGCGCGACGCCCGACATCCAGGTCCAGTAGGCTTCCCATTTGAACCAGTGCAGGTCGTCCGGCATGGCCGGCGGCGCCAGTTTGTACTTTTCCAGGTGGTAGATACCGCCGCCGTGAATCGCCCAGAGGTCGCCCGACAGACCGTCACGGGGGTTGGCGCGGTTGAGGTTGTTCTCCAGCCAGACGAAATAAAAGGACGCGCCGATCCAGGCGATCCCGACGATCATGTGAATCCAGCGCACGCCCAGATTCAGCCATTCCATCAGATGTGCAGCCACAGTCTTTACCCTTTGCCTTCCACCGCTTAACGGGTGGTCGGGCCCTTCTTATAGTTGGGGATCGAGAACCATCTTCTGACTCTCTTCGAAGAAATGCTCATCGCAGTTATTGCCACTGCCACTGCGATCAACCACCAGGAAGTCATCCCGCTTTTCGATCGTCAGCACCGGGTGGTGCCAGACGCCGCGATGGTAATTAACACCCTGCCTGCCATTGGTGATGAAGGCGCGGGTCAACTCGGGTTCAGGTGCATCGCCAAGTGGCGCGACCACGACCAGAAAAGGATGGCCGAGCAGCGGAATGAAGGCCTGGCTGCCCAGCGGATGGCGCTCCAGCATGCTGATGGTCAACGGCATGTCCAGCGCCTCGGCGCGGAAGATGCTGATGATCGCCTTGTCGTCCGGCGTCGCCGTTTCGACCTCGGCCAGACGGTGAAAGCGCATGGTCGAGCCGTTGTTGATCATGAAATGATCGCTGCCATCGGTTTCGATGACATCGCCGAACGGGGCGAAGGCTGCCTTGGTCAACGGCTCGATGATCAGTGTGCGCATGCGGGGTCTTCTTTCTCGTTATTCGTAAATGAAAACACTGTGGTATTTGGTCTACGCAATCTTTTGTAGGAGCGTGGCTTGTCCCGCGATCTGGCGCGAAGCGTCAGCAAGACCGGCGCACGCGGTGTATCAGACAGAGCGCAGTTGCCGCTATTGCGACGACTTCGTCGCCGATCGCGGGACAAGCCACGCTCCCACAGGTCAGGTGTTATCTCGCGACCTTGCCCAACACCCGCAACCGGCTCACGCCACCGTCCGGGAACACGTTCAGGCGGATATGGGTAATCGGCCCCAGCGCCTTGATCTGCTCAACGAAGGTGTGTTCGGCGTGCATTTCCAGCTTCTGGCTCGGCAGCAGTTCGCGCCAGAACAGGCTTTGGGTTTCGATCTGGCTGTCGGTGCCGCCTTTGACGAACGCTGCCTGAATCGAGCAGCTGTCCGGGTAGTTGCCCTTGAAGTGCAGGGTGTCGACGACGATCTGCTCCACTTCACCGGCATGCCCCAGCGCCACGATCACCCAGTCATTGCCAGGGGTGCGGCGACGTGCGGTTTCCCAGCCGTCGCCCATGTTCACGCCACGGCCCGGGTTGAGGATGTTGCTCATGCGCCCGAAATGCTCGTCGGAGCAGGCCAGCGCACGACCACCATTCAGCGCAGCGGCCAGGTCGATCTGCTCGTTGTCACCCACCGCCGACCAGTCCCGATGAGGCACGCCGTACACCCGCAGACGCGCCACGCCGCCGTCCGGGTAAATATTGAAACGCAAGTGGCTGTACGCCTTGGCGTCCCCGATCTCATGGTAATGGTGGCTGTCGCCCTTGAGCTCCACGGCCGGCAGCACTTCGGTCCACTCGGTGTGCTCGTCCGGCTCGCCCGACGCCAGGAAGCAGGCTTCCAGCGAGGCCGATGGCGGGTAGTTGCCGGTGAAAAACGAGGTGTCGATGTCCACTCCCTTGATCGAACCGGCGACGCCCAGACGAATCACGGCACTGTCGTAACCTTCGAAGCGCTTGCGGCGCGACTCCCAGCCGTCCATCCACTTGCCGTTGTCGTCGAACACGCCCTCTTTCCAGACCGCAGGGGTCGGCTGGAACAGGCGGTTGGCGTCGGCGAACCAGTCATCGGTAACGGACAGGATCTTCGTCCCCAAGCGCGCATCGGCCAGGTTGACGAACTTCTCGAAGGGTGCGGCGTAAGCTTTCATTCTTTTTGTCTGCCTTTGGTAGTGGGCGTGGGAAAGGTCGGTCAGAGGGCTTGCAGGCGGAACATCGCGATCTTGTTGATCTCGTCGAGGGCGCAGGCAAACTCGGCGTCTGCCGGGTTGTGAATGCGCGTCTCGAAGGCCGCGAGGATCTGATGCCGGTTGCTGCCTTTCACCGCCATGATGAAGGGGAACGCGAACTTCGCTTTATAGGCGTCGTTCAGCTCGGTGAAGCGCTGAAACTCTTCGGCCGTGCATTGGTGGATACCGGCGCCAGCCTGTTCAGAGGTACTGGCTTCGGTCAGTTGGCCTTGCACGGCGGCTTTGCCGGCAAGGTCCGGGTGAGCGTTGATCAGCGCCAGTTGCGCGGCGTGATCAGCACTCAACAGGGTGTCGCTCATGCGTGCGTGCAGCGCCTCGATGTCATCGAGCTCATGCAGCTGGCCTTGGTCCCAGGCCTGTTCGGCGACCCAGGGCGAGTGTTCGTAGATGTCGGCGAAAGTGCGGACGAATTCATCGCGGCTGAGCGAAGAGGGCGTCAGGGTCTGAAAGCGGCTCATTCGGCGGCTCCGTTGAGGGGATGGACGTCATGCCAGTGCCGTGCGATCTCGACTCGGCGGGCGAACCAGACCTGCTCGTGGCCTTTGACGTACTCAAGGAAACGCTGCAGGGCGGCCAGCCGGGCAGGGCGGCCAATCAACCGGCAGTGCAGGCCGATCGAAAGCATCTTCGGCGCCTCGGCCCCTTCGGCGTAGAGCACGTCGAAGGCGTCTTTCAGGTAGTCGAAAAAGTCGTCGCCCTTGTTGAAACCCTGCACCTGGGTAAAGCGCATGTCGTTGGTGTCCAGCGTGTAGGGGATCACCAGGTGCGGCTTGCCGGTGGGGGTGTTCGGCTCCCAGTAGGGCAGGTCGTCGTCGTAGGTGTCGCAGTCGTAGAGAAAACCGCCTTCTTCCATCACCAGCCGCCGGGTGTTGGGGCCGGTGCGCCCGGTGTACCAGCCCAGCGGACGTTCGCCGGTGAGCTCGGTGAGGATGCGGATGGCTTCGAGCATGTGCTCGCGTTCCTGCGCCTCGTCCATGTTCTGGTAGTCGATCCAGCGATAGCCGTGGCTGCAGATCTCATGGCCGGCGTCGACCATGGCGCGGATTACGTCCGGATGACGCTGGGCGGCCATGGCCACGGCGAAGACCGTCAGCGGGATATCGAATTGTTTGAACAGCTTGAGCACGCGCCACACGCCGGCGCGGCTGCCGTATTCGTAGAGCGATTCCATGCTCATGTTGCGCTGGCCCTGCAGCGGTTGCGCGGCGACCATTTCGGAGAGGAACGCTTCGGACTCCTTGTCGCCATGCAGAATGTTGCGCTCGCCGCCTTCCTCGTAATTGAGCACAAACGACAGCGCGATACGGGCGTTGCCTGGCCAGCGGGGATGGGGCGGGTTACTGCCGTAACCGATCAGGTCGCGTGGGTAGTCGGCGCTCACTGCAATCTTCCTTATCTACATGTGTTCTGTGGCGGTGGTCGTCAGGCCGATGTATCCGGGTGCCGCGACGGTCGCTGCGATGGTGAGATTGTATACAACTTTATTTACAACTTGTAACCCTGTTTTTTCATTCCACCCCACTCTGAGCCACGCTGTATCACCGTGCAAGAAACCTGCCTGAGTGGTCAGATAAAGCGCTCATCAGGTTGTCGCTTTGCGGCCTGCACTGATTTTCAGGGCGAAGGCCCGCAGCGGACAAGTGATGGAAATTTAGCTGATTTAAATTGTGTACAATCCGAGAATAAACTGTCTTAATCCTGCTCATGTCTTACCACTGACGCCCCTTGCGGGTGCAGGCCATCTCTCTATTTCTCACTGAATGAGGCAACGACACGCCATGGGACGACTCACCACTCACGTGCTGGACGCTGCACATGGCTGCCCCGGCAGCTCAATCCACGTCGCACTTTATCGGGTCGAGGGCGACCGGCTGGAGAAAGTCGCCGAGGCGGTCACCAATAGCGACGGCCGCTGCGACGCACCGCTGTTGCAGGGCGATGACTACCGATCTGGCGTCTATCAGTTGCAGTTTCAGGCCGGCGAGTACTTTCGTGGCAAAGGCGTGCAGTCCGCCAAACAAGCGTTTCTCGATGAAGTGGTGCTGCGCTTCGGCATCGACGCCGGGCAAGACCATTACCACGTGCCGCTGCTGATTTCGCCCTACAGCTATTCGACTTATCGCGGCAGCTAGATCGCTGCCGCGTGTTGCTCCCCGCGTTCCTCTTGCCCGCCCCACACTGCGGGCTTTTTTTTGCTCTGTTTTCCTGTTGCTGAACTCAGCGGCTGATCAGGGCGACGGTGCCAGCAGTTCCAAACAGACCGGCGCTGATGCGGTTGAACCAGGTCTGGCCCTTGCCCGTGCGCAGATAGCGGGCCGCGCCCTGGGCGCTGAGGCCGTAGAACAACTTGCAGCTCAGGTCGAGGACGGTCCAGGTGATGATCATGGTGATCAACTGGCCGAAGAACGGCTCATCCGCCTTGAGAAACTGCGGCAGAAAGGCAGCGAAAAACAGGATGTCTTTCGGGTTGCTGCCGCCCAGCACGAACGCGCGCCAGAACAGTGAGCCGAAAGCGGGTTTGCTGGTGGCCTCGGGCACTTCGGCTGCGGTGGCGGGCCGGCGCGACTGCTTCCAGCTTTGCCAGGCCAGGTAGAACAGGTACAGACCGCCGATGATCTTCAAGGCGCTGAACAACTGTTCGGACGCCAGCAGCAAGGCGCCCAGTCCCAGGGCCGAGGCGCTGAGCAGGCAGATCGACGCGCAGACGCCGCCAAGGAAGGCGGGGTAGGAGCGCAGCAGGCCGTAATTCAGGCTGTTGCCGATCATCAGCAGTGACAGCGGCCCGGGAATCAGAATGACCACCAACGCCGCGCCGCTGAACAGCAGCCAGGTTTCCAGTGTCATGGGGTGTTCTCCTTGTTTATTTGAAAGCAGAAAAACGCCGCTGGCTGGGCTGCGTCATGTCTTGTGCGCGTTCGACCTGTAGGAGCCGGCTTGCTGGCGAATGCGATGCGACGGCCACGGATGTGCCGTCTGACACATCGCGTTCGCCAGCAAGCCGGCTCCTACGGGGCGTGTGTATCACTCGGCCATTCAGGGCCAGTTTGTGATCTACGCAGTCTCACAAAAACACGAACTTGGCGATGAAGATTGCGCACAGCACCCACAGGCTGATGGAGATTTCCCGATGGCGGCCGGTGCCGGCCTTGAGCACCACGTAGGTGATGAACCCCAGGGCAATCCCGTCCGCGACCGAAAACGTCAGCGGCATCATGATCGCCGTGACGATCGCCGGAATGCTGTCGGTGGCTTCGTCCCAGTCGATATGCGCCATGCCGCCCATCATCAGCATCGCCACGTAAATCAATGCACCTGCGGTCGCGTAAGCGGGAATCATGCCAGCCAGCGGGGCGAAGAACATCGCCGCCACGAACAGCACGCCCACGGTCACGGCGGTCAGACCAGTCCGACCCCCAGCCGCCACGCCCGAGGCGCTTTCCACGTAGCTGGTGACCGGCGGCACACCGACCATCGCGCCGAACACGCTGGACGCGCTGTCAGCCTTCAAGGCCCGCGAGAGGTTCTCGATGCGGCCGTCCTCGCGCACCAAACCGGCGCGCTGTGCCACACCCATGAGCGTGCCGGCCGTGTCGAACATGTGCACGAACAGAAATGCCAGCACCACGCTGATCATGCTCACGTTGAACACTCCGGCCAGGTCCATTGCCATCCAGGTCGGCGCCAGGCTCGGCGGCGTGGAGAAAATGCCGTTGTAATGCACCAGCCCCAGGCCCCAGCCGGCCAGCGTTACCGTGATGATGCTGATGAGGATCGCGCCGAACACCCGGTGATAGCTGAGCACGGCAATCATCAGAAAGCAGATGGCGGCGAGCAGCGGGCCTGGTTCGCGCAGCGAGCCAAGCTTGATGAGCGTCGCCGGGCTGTCCACTACGATACCGGCGGTCTTCAGGCCGATCAGCCCGAGAAACAGCCCGACCCCCGCGCCCATGGCGTACCGCAGGCTGACCGGGATGCTGTTGAGCAGCCATTCGCGGATACGTGACAGGGTCAGGAACATGAAGATCACGCCCGAGACGAATACCGCGCCCAGCGCCGTTTCCCAGCTGTAGCCCATGGTGCCGACCACGGTGTAGGTAAAGAACGCGTTCAGGCCCATTCCCGGCGCCAGGCCCACCGGCCAGTTGGCGTACAGTCCCATCAACAGGCAACCCAGCGCGGCGGCGATGCAGGTCGCGACGAAGGCTGCGCCATGATCAATGCCGGCGTCGGCCATGATGTTGGGGTTGACAAAGATGATATAGGCCATGGTGATGAAGGTCGTGAGCCCTGCCAGCAGCTCGGTTCGGACGGTCGTGCCGTGCAGGCTGAGCTTGAAGAGGCGTTCAAGCAGGCCTTTGCGCGGCAGCGTGAGATCCAGCGGCGTGGCTTCGGTTTTGCGACTTTCCACAGTGAAATCCTCGGGACGTTTTTGTTGTTATTACAAAGCCGGTTGCCGGCTCCGGGAGGCGGATGGACCTGTCAGGCTGATTAGTTGACTGAAAGG
This sequence comes from Pseudomonas sp. NPDC078416, assembly GCF_050268485.1. NCBI lineage: Bacteria > Pseudomonadati > Pseudomonadota > Gammaproteobacteria > Pseudomonadales > Pseudomonadaceae > Pseudomonas > Pseudomonas sp. NPDC078416. Next base: position 51,997 of record NZ_JBNNGV010000004.1, read on the forward strand.
TCAGAAACGTGCACGAAGGGATTATGCTTTTGTATACAAATAATGCAAATAATGTTTTCGATCCTGTGCTGAATATTTGTCGGATTGTGTGCATAACGCCCCGTCATTTCGGGGCCTGTGCAGACTTTGCCGGCTGTGTACAATGCGCCATTACTTTTACTGTGACTTTGCCGGGATATCTGCTATTGGTTGCTCCAACAGTGGTCGTACCCGCCCTGATCACGGCAAGGCCCCGCGCCGGATTCTGTTACCACGAGTGCCCATGAACGATCAGCTGCAACCTCTCAAGAAACACTCACGCACGGCCAAATCCGGCCGCAGCGGCACCCAGGACGACATCGTCTACGCGCACATTTTCGAGGCCATTCTCGAACAGCGTCTGGCGCCCGGCACCAAGCTGAGTGAAGAAGCCCTGGGTGAAATCTTCGGCGTCAGCCGCACCATCATTCGTCGCGCACTCTCGCGCCTGGGCCACGAAGGCGTGGTGCTGCTGCGCCCGAACCGTGGCGCGGTGGTGGCCAGCCCGAGCGTCGAAGAGGCACGACAGGTGTTCTTCGCCCGGCGTCTGGTGGAGAAGGCGATCACTGAGCTGGCGGTCGAGCACGCCACGGCGGAACAACTCAGCGAGTTGCGCCAGATGGTCAGCGACGAGCGCGACAGTTTTTCCAAAGGGGATCGCGGGGCGGGTATTCGTCTGTCGGGAGAATTCCATCTGAAGCTGGCGGAAGCGGCGAAAAACGCCCCGCTGATCAGCTTCCAGCGCAGCCTGGTGTCACAGACCTCGCTGATCATCGCCCAGTACGAAAGCGGCAACCGCTCGCACTGCTCGTACGATGAACACACCCAGCTGATCGACGCCATCGAAGCCCGCGACGCAACGTTGGCGGTGAGCCTGATGATGCATCACATGGATCACATCGACAGCAAGCTCAACCTCGACGAAGACAGCGCCTCCGACGACCTCCACGCCGTGTTCTCGCACCTGATGCTGCCCAAGAAAAAGGCAGGGCGCAGCACCGCGGTCTGAATGTGGGAGTGAGCTGCCTTACGAATGCGGTGGGCCAGCAGTATTTAAGCTGACTGACAGTCCGCCTTCGCGAGCAAGCTCACTCCTACCATTTCGTACCCGCCTCCAAAATCCGTGTCGAACGCAAATCTCCAGTAGGAGCGTGGCTTGTCCCGCGATCGGCGGGGAACCCGTCGTATACCCGTTGCGGCACTGAGTCAGAGCCGGATTTGCTGCCGGTTCCCGGCAGATCGCGGGACAAGCCACGCTCCTACAGGTGCAGCGGCGCTTTCAAGCCACGCTCCTACGGGTGCCGCGGCGCTTTAGCGCTTATGCACCAACGCCCCCGCCGAATACGTTTCGCTCACGGTCCGGTCATCCCCCAGGGTCATCAACACAAACAACCGCTCTTCGATGCTCGTGGCCTGACTCATGCGGTAGGTCAGCAGCGGCGTGGCGTTGAGGTCCAGCACCACGAAGTCTGCCTCGCTGCCCGGCTGCAGGTTGCCGATCTTGTCTTCCAGGCGTAGCGCCCGTGCCCCGCCCAGTGTTGCCAGGTACAGCGATTTGAACGGGCTCAACTTGGCGCCCTGCAGCTGCATGACCTTGTACGCCTCGTTCAACGTGTGCAGCAGCGAGAAACTGGTGCCAGCACCGACGTCTGTTCCGAGTCCCACATTGACCTTGTGCTTTTCCGCCATCGGCAAGTTGAACAGCCCACTGCCGAGGAAGAAGTTGGACGTCGGGCAAAAGGCGATGGCTGACCCGGTTTCTGCCAGGCGCTCACACTCCTGGTCGCACAGGTGCACGCCATGGGCGAACACCGAGCGCTCGCCGAGCAGGTTGAAATGGTCGTACACGTCCAGGTAGTTCTTGCGCTCCGGGAACAGCGCCTTGACCCATTCGACTTCCTTCAGGTTTTCACTGATGTGGGTCTGCATATACAGGTCGGGGTATTCGGTCAGCAACTGGCCGGCGAGGATCAATTGTTCAGGTGTACTGGTCGGGGCGAAGCGCGGGGTGACGGCGTAATGCAGGCGGCCCTTGCCGTGCCAGCGCTCGATCAGCGCCTTGCTGTCGACGTAGCTGGATTCAGCGGTGTCCACCAGATAATCCGGCGCGTTGCGGTCCATCATCACCTTGCCGGCGATCAGGCGCAGATTGAGCTTTTCCGCCGCACTGAACAGCGCTTCCACCGACTCCTTGTGACGACTGCCGAACACCAGCGCGGTGGTGGTGCCGTTGCGCAGCAATTCCTTGAGAAAGATGTCGGCCACCTGCGCCGAATGCTCGGGGTCTTCGAACTGTTTCTCGCAGGGAAAGACGTAGGTGTTCAGCCAGTCGAGTAACTGCTCGCCGTAGGACCCGACCATGCCGGTCTGCGGCAGGTGGATATGGGTGTCGATGAAACCGGCGGTGATCAGCGCGTCGTTATAGGTCACGATTTCAACATTGTCGGCGAGGGTCCCCAACAGGTCGTCGGCATTGCCGAGGGCGAGGATCTTGCCGTTTTCGACCAGCATCAGGCCGTCTTCGAAATACTCGTACGACGCTTCCACGGCCACTTCGGCAGGGTCGGCGATGCTGTGAATGATGGCGGCGCGGTAGGCTTTTCTGGTGGTGCTGATATCAGAGGTCATGTCAGTTGATCGTTCTTCCGGGATTCATTGGGCCTGGCTGCGGCGGGACACCGGCAGCAGCTTGGCGACAGGTTCGGCGGTGGTGCTTTGCTCGCCGAAATGAGCGTTGTAGGTGGCGATCACTTCGCCGGCGATGGACACGGCGATTTCCATGGGCAATTTGCCTTTGACTTCGGTCAGGCCCATGGGGCAAAGCATCCGCTGCACCACAGCGGCGTCGAAGCCACGATCACGCAGGCGATGCTCGAACTTAACGCGTTTGGTCTTCGAGCCGATCAGGCCGAAATAGCTGAAGTCGCCCCGCTTGAGAATGGCGGCGGCGAGTTCCAGGTCCAGCTGATGATTGTGGGTCATGACGATGCAATAGCTGCCGGCGGGGAGGTTATCGACTTCTTCGATGACGTCCTCGCTGAGGATCTGCGTCACGCCTTCCGGCATGTGCGCGGGAAACTCGGCCTCGCGGGAATCGATCCAGCGCACGCGGCAGGGCAGGCTGGCGAGCAGCGGCACCAACGCCCGCCCGACGTGGCCGGCACCGAACACCGCAATGTGCGCCTGGGGCTGGCCCATGGGTTCGAACAGCAACACGTTCACGCCGCCGCAGCACTGACCCAGGCTGGCGCCGAGGCTGAAGCGCTCCAGACGGGTTTGCTGGCTGCCGCTGGCGAGCATCTCCCGGGCGATTTCCATGGCTTTGTATTCCAGGTGACCGCCGCCGATGGTGTCGAAGATCCGTCCGGCGCTGACGACCATTTTCGAGCCGGCATTGCGCGGCGTCGAGCCACGCTCCTCGATGATGGTCACCAGCACGCAGGCCTCGCCCAAGTGCTGCAAGTCGGCGAGGGCGCTGATCCAGTTATTCATGTGATTCTCCTCAAGCATCGATCGTAGCCATGTTGATCGTACCCAAGCTCTGCGTGGGCACGCCCTCCATGACGCTCCGCGTCGCCTAGTCGACGCGGAGCGTCGCGGGCTGCATTCCCACGCGGAGCATGGGAACGATCTAAACGATCTACACCGGCGAACCCGCCAGCTCATGGGCGACACCTTCCGCTTCCGGCGCCGCAACCCGCAACGCGCGCATCTGCTCACACCCCCACAACACCCGTTCCGGGGTCGCCGGCGCGTCGATTTTCGGCTGATGCCTGTAATCGCCCAGACTCGCCACCGCGTCCTTGATCGCGCACCACGCAGCGATGCCCAGCATGAACGGCGGTTCGCCCACGGCTTTGGAGTGGAACACCGTGTCTTCCGGGTTCTTGCGGTTCTCCACCAGCTTCACCCGCAGGTCCGCCGGCATGTCGGCCACGGCCGGAATCTTGTAGCCGGCCGGACCGTTGGTCATCAGCTTGCCCTTGTCGTTCCAGACCAGTTCCTCGGTCGTCAGCCAGCCCATCCCTTGAATGTAGCCGCCCTCGACCTGGCCGATGTCGATGGCCGGGTTAAGCGAGGCGCCGACGTCATGAAGAATGTCCGTGCGCAGCATTTTGTATTCGCCGGTCAGGGTGTCGACCAGCACCTCGGTACAGGCCGCGCCGAAGGCAAAGTAATAGAACGGCCGGCCGCGCGCCTGGCTGCGGTCATAGAAAATCTTCGGCGTCTTGTAATAGCCGGTACTCGACAGCGACACCTGGCCCATCCACGCCTGCTGCGCGAGCGTGTCGAAGCTGATGACCTGCTCGCCGACGCGCACGTGACCGTTGCGAAACTCGACCCGCGACTCATCGCACTGGTAATGCTTCGCCGCGAATTCCACCAGCCGCTGCTTGAGGATTTCTGCAGCGTTCTGCGCCGCCTTGCCGTTCAGGTCGGCGCCGCTTGAGGCCGCCGTCGGCGAGGTGTTCGGCACCTTGTCCGTGTTGGTCGCGGTGATCTGCACGCGATCGATGTCGACCTGAAACACCTCAGCCACCACTTGCGCCACCTTGACGTTCAGACCCTGGCCCATCTCGGTGCCGCCGTGATTGAGATGGATGCTGCCGTCGGTGTAGATGTGGATCAGCGCGCCGGCCTGATTGAGGAAACTGGCGGTGAAGGAAATGCCGAATTTCACCGGGGTCAGCGCCAGGCCTTTCTTCAGAATCGGGCTGTTGGCGTTGTAGGCTGTGATCGCTTTGCGCCGCTCGGCGTAGTCACTGCTTTCCTCAAGCTCGGCGGTCATTTCTTCGAGCATGTTGTGCTCGACGGTCTGGTAGTAGTGGGTGACGTTGCGCTCGGTCTTGCCGTAGTAGTTGGCCTTGCGCACCGCCAGCGGATCCTTGCCCAGATGCCGGGCGATGGCGTCCATCACTTCTTCGATGGCGACCATCCCCTGGGGGCCGCCGAAGCCGCGGTAGGCCGTGTTCGACGCGGTATTGGTCTTGCAGCGATGGCCGTTGATCGTGGCGTCGCCCAGGTAATACGAATTGTCGGCATGAAACATCGCCCGGTCGACGATGGACGCCGACAGATCAGGCGAGTAACCGCAGTTGCCCGCCAGCTCCAGCTGAATGCCGTGCAAGCGTCCGTCGGTGTCGAAGCCCACGTCGTACTCGACGTAAAACGGGTGCCGCTTGCCGGTCATGATCATGTCTTCCATGCGCGGCAGGCGCATTTTGGTCGGCTGGCCGGTCAGGCGCGCCACCACCGCACACAGGCACGCGGGGCTCGCGGCCTGGGTTTCCTTGCCGCCAAAGCCGCCGCCCATGCGGCGCATGTCGACGACGATCTTGTTCATCGACACATCCAGCACTTCGGCGACGAGCTTCTGCACTTCAGTCGGGTTCTGCGTCGAGCAATAGACGATCATGCCGCCGTCTTCCGTGGGCATGACCGACGAAATCTGCGTCTCCAGGTAGAAGTGTTCCTGACCGCCGATGTGCAGCGTGCCCTGAATCCGGTGGGGAGCGGCCGCCAGCGCCGTCGCCGAATCACCGCGCTGGTGGGTGTGGCTGTCGAGCACGAAATGCTTGTTGCGGTAGGCCTGAACCACGTCGAGCACCGGTTCCAGGTCTTCGTATTCGATGATTGCGGCCATCGCCGCCTTGCGCGCGGTTTCCAGATCCCGAGCGGCCACGGCAATCACCGGCTGACCGACGAACTCCACCGTATCGATGGCCAGCAACGGGTCGCCGGGCAGCAGCGGGCCGATGTCCTTGAGGCCGGGAATGTCTTCGTGGGTGATGGCGATGCGCACGCCGTCGAAGGCGTAGCAGGGCGACACGTCGACGCGAACGATGCGCGCGTGGGCCCGGTCGGACAGCCGCGCATACACATGCAGCTGATTGGGGAATTCAAGACGGTCGTCGATGTAGATCGCTTCGCCGGAGACGTGCTTGTCGGCGCTGTCGTGCTTGACGCTGCGGCCGACGCCGGTGGTCAGGTCCTGTTGAAACAGGGCGACCATTTCTTCCTGGGACCTGGCTGAATGATGATTAGACATAAGCTGTCACCCGCGTCTGGATATGAGGCGTTTGCACTTCAATGAAGTATTTGCGCAGCAGGTTCTGCGCGCTGAGCAGGCGGTATTCCTTGCTGGCGCGGAAGTCCGTCAGGGGCGTGAAATCTTCGGCCAGTGCGGCGCAGGCGCGCTCGATGGTGGCCGTTGTCCAGGGCTGGCCGATCAGCGCCTGTTCGCAATGGGCCGCGCGCTTGGGGATCGCCGCCATGCCGCCAAACGCCGCGCGGGCGTCAACGATGGCGCCGTTTTCGACGTGCACGCGAAACGCTGCGCAGACCGCCGAGATGTCGTCGTCCAGCCGTTTGGACACCTTATAGGCGCGAAACGTCTGCCCGGCGTTGGCGCGGGGCACGATGATGCGCTCGATGAACTCGCTTTCCTGACGCACCGTCACCCGGTAGTCGATGAAGTAATCCTCCAGCGCCAGGGTGCGGGTCTGATCGCCCTTGCGCAGCACGATCTTCGCGCCCAGGGCGATCAGCAGGGGCGGGGAGTCGCCAATCGGCGAGGCGTTGCCGATGTTGCCGCCGAGGGTGCCCTGATTGCGGATCTGCAGCGATGCAAAACGGTGCAGCAATTCACCGAAATCCGGGTACTCGCGGCTCAGTGCTTCGTAGCAATCGGTGAGGGCCGTGGCCGCGCCGATCTCGATGCGGTCTTCGAAGTGCTCGACCTTCTTCATCGCCGCAATATTGCCGACGTAGATCATCACCGGCAGCGGGCGATGGAATTGCGTCACTTCAAGGGCCAGATCGGTGCCGCCGGCCAAGAGACGGGCCTGGGGATAGGCGTCGTAGAGGTCGGCCAGATCGGCGACGGTCAGCGGCACCAGGCAGCGCTTGTCGCCGCTGTTCAGTTCGCCTGTCTGCGTCGGTGCGATGGCCTTGAGGCGGGCGATGGTCTGAGCTTTCAGGGCGTCGAACTGGTCCGCTTGCGGCTGAGCGCAGCTTTGCTCGGCTGCCGCGAGGATCGGTCGATACCCGGTGCAGCGGCACAGATTGCCGGCCAGGGCTTCGTGGGCCTGGGCATGTTTTGTTTCAGAGGAGGCGGATTCGGCGCTGTTCTTTTGCAGCGCGAACAGCGACATCACAAAGCCCGGCGTGCAGAAACCGCACTGGGAACCATGGCAGTCGACCATCGCCTGCTGCACGCTGTGCAAGCGGCCCTGATGCTTGAGGTCTTCGACGCTGATCAATTGCTTGCCGTGCAGCGAGGCCACGAAGGTCAGGCAGGAATTGAGGCTGCGATAACTCAGCTGCTCCCGGCCTGCCGCGTCGGTGGTCAGCTCGCCAACGACCACGGTGCACGCGCCGCAGTCACCACTGGCACAGCCTTCTTTGGTGCCGGATTTATGCAGGTGCTCGCGCAGGTAGTTGAGCACCGTCACATTGGGGTCCAGAGCCTGTTCGGTTTTCAGCTCTTGGTTCAGGAGAAACTGGATCACGGGTCGCGCCTCGTTCTTGTCGTTAAAAAGCACTGGTCACAGCTGCCGGCGGATGGGTCATCGAACATGTCGATGAATCTATCAGCTCTGACTATTGGGTCAATTAATTTCTGACTCAAAGGTCAAGAAATTCATTATTTCCTGAAATTGCCGATAACCCGCCTGACAATGATGTTTAAAGACTGTGTGCTCGTGATCGGAACATGTCCGTGTTTCTGCTTAATTCGTGCCAGTTTCCACAGTATGGCCCTGCGCCACAGACCTGCAGTGCGATACACTCCGCCGCTTGTTTGCGACCAAAGAAGTTGAAGGTAAGAAATGACGTTCAAGGCACCTGACAGCCTCGCCGAGCAGATCGCTCACCACCTTGCCGAGCGCATCATCCGCGGCGAACTCAAGCCAGGGGAGCGGATTCAGGAGCAGAAGGTCACGGCCGCGCTGAACGTGAGCCGGGGCTCGGTGCGCGAGGCGTTGCTGATCCTCGAACGCCGCCATCTGATCGTGATCCTGCCCCGTCGCGGCGCGCAGGTGTCGGTCCTGACCCCGCACAACATCACCAGCCTCTGCGCCCTGATGAGCGAGATGTACATCCTCCTCGGCCTGGCCGTGGCGCGCAGCTGGAAGGAGCCGGTCGACCTGGCGGCGTTCCAGCAGATCCAGCAGCGGCTCATCGCCAGTTGCGAACGCCAGGACGTCAAAGGCTTCGTCGAAGAGAGCTTCAACGTGATGCGCGCGGCCTATCCGTTCGCCAACAACCCATACCTGGAAGAGACCGTCGAGAACCTGCAGCCGTCCATGAGCCGCTTCTACTTCCTCGCCCTGGACCAGCGCCAGGCGGAAATGAGCGAATACCTGACCCTTTTCGGCCAGTTGCTCGAAGCGGTGGTAGCCCGGGATCTGGCGCGCATCCGCGACGTGCTGACCCGCTACGCCGAGCGCAGCTGCCAATCGGTGTTGTCTGCCCTGGCGGCCAGCTGATTCATGCGCCTCAAATGCATCAGGCTGGCGGGATTCAAATCGTTCGTCGACCCGACGACGGTGAACTTCCCCAGCAACATGGCGGCCGTGGTCGGCCCCAATGGATGCGGCAAGTCCAACATCATCGACGCGGTGCGCTGGGTCATGGGCGAAAGCTCGGCCAAGAACCTGCGCGGCGAGTCGATGACCGACGTCATCTTCAACGGCTCCACCAGCCGCAAACCGGTCAGCCAGGCGAGCATCGAGCTGGTTTTCGATAATTCCGACGGCACCCTGGTCGGCGAATATGCCAGCTACGCGGAAATTTCCATTCGTCGCAAAGTCACCCGCGACAGCCAGAACAGCTATTACCTGAACGGCACCAAGTGCCGCCGCCGGGACATCACCGACATCTTCCTCGGCACCGGCCTGGGCCCGCGCAGCTACTCGATCATCGAGCAGGGCATGATCTCCAAGCTGATCGAAGCGAAGCCCGAAGACCTGCGCAATTTCATCGAAGAAGCCGCGGGCATTTCCAAGTACAAGGAGCGCCGCCGCGACACGGAAAACCGCATTCGTCGCACCCACGAAAACCTCGCGCGCCTGACCGATTTGCGCGAAGAACTGGGTCGTCAACTGGAGCGCTTGCAGCGTCAGGCCCAGGCGGCCGAGAAATATCAGGAATACAAAGCCGAAGAGCGTCAGCTCAAGGCGCAACTGTCTGCGTTGCGCTGGCAGGCGCTGAACGAGCAAGTGGCCCAGCGCGAATCGGTGATCGGCAATCAGGAAGTCGGCTTCGAGTCACTGGTCGCCGACCAGCGCAGCGCCGACGCGGCCATCGAGCGTCTGCGCGACGGTCATCACGACCTGTCCGAGCGATTCAATCTGGTGCAGGGGCGTTTCTATTCCGTGGGCGGCGACATCGCCCGGGTCGAGCAGAGCATTCAGCACGGCCAGCAACGCTTGCGTCAGTTGCAGGATGACCTGCGCGAAGCCGAGCGCGCGCGCCTGGAGACCGAGTCCCACCTGGGCCACGACCGCACGCTGCTGGCCACATTGGGCGAAGAGCTGGAGATGCTCGAGCCGGAGCAGGAAATCACCCTCGCGGCGGCCGAAGAATCCGCCGCCGCGCTGGAAGACGCCGAAACCGCCATGCACGGCTGGCAGGAACAGTGGGACGCCTTCAACCTCACGTCCGCCGAACCCCGGCGTCAGGCAGAAGTCCAGCAGTCGCGCATTCAGCAGTTGGAAACCAGCCTGGAGCGCCTGGCCGAGCGTCAACGACGTCTGGGTGAAGAGCGCCAATTGCTCGCGGCTGACCCCGAAGACGCGGCGATTCTCGAACTCAGCGAGGACCTCGCCGCGCGGGAAATGGCCTTTGAAGAGCTGACCGCCGAAGAAGAACAATTGATCGAGCACCTTGAGCAGCTGCGCGTCGATCTGCAACAGGCCACCCAGGCGCAACAACAGGCCCAGGGCGATCTGCAGCGGTTGAACGGTCGCCTCGCTTCGCTTGAAGCCCTGCAACAGGCGGCACTTGATCCGGGCACCGGCACCGCCGAATGGCTGCGCGATCATCAGCTCAGCGAACGTCCGCGTCTGGCCGAAGGGCTGCGGGTCGAGGCCGGCTGGGAAATGGCCGTGGAGACCGTGCTGGGCGCCGACCTGAATGCGGTGCTGGTGGATGATTTCGCCGGCCTTGATCTGGCCGGATTCAGTCAGGGCGACCTGCGCCTGGTGAGTCCCGGCGCTGACGTCATGCGGATCCCCGGCAGCCTGCTGGACAAGGTCGATACGCAGGTCGATCTGACCCACTGGCTGGGCCAGGTCAAACCCGTTGAAACCCTCGATGACGCGCTGTCGCTGCGCAGCCAACTGGGCGCCGGTGAGAGCCTGATCAGCCGCGACGGCTACTGGGTCGGTCGGGATTTCCTGCGCGTGCGCCGTGCCAGCGAAGCCGAAAGCGGCGTGCTGGCGCGGGGGCAGGAATTGCAGCGCCTGGAAGCCGAGCGCGAAGAACGCGAAGCGACCTTGGCCGCGCTGGACGAGCAGCTGTCGACCCAGCGCGAGCAGCAGCGCCTCCAGGAAGACAATCGCGAGCAATTGCGCCGTCGCCTGCAGGACGAAGCCCGTCAGCAGAGCGAGCTCAAGGCGCAGCTGTCCGCCGCCAAAGCCAAGGTCGAGCAGTTGACCCTGCGCCGCACCCGGCTCGACGAAGAATTGACCGAGCTCGCCGAACAGCGGGCCATGGAGCAGGAAACCCTCGGCGAATCCCGCCTGCAGTTGCAGGACGCCCTCGACAGCATGGCCCTGGACACTGAACAGCGCGAGTTGCTGCTCGCTCAACGCGACAGCCTGCGCGAGCGTCTGGACCGGGTGCGTCAGGAGGCCCGCCAGCACAAGGATCACGCCAACCAGTTGGCCGTTCGCCTGGGTTCGTTGCGCGCGCAGCATGATTCCACGCGCCAGGCCCTGGAGCGTCTGGAGATGCAGTCCGAGCGCCTGACCGAGAAGCGCGAGCAACTGAGCCTGAATCTGGAGGAGGGCGCCGCGCCGCTGGAAGAACTGCGCATGAAGCTCGAAGAGCTGCTGGAAAAGCGCATGGTGGTCGACGAGGAGATGCGCACCGCCAAGAACGCCCTGGAAGACGCCGACCGCGAACTGCGCGAAGCCGAGAAGCGTCGCAACCAGGCCGAGCAGCAATCGGCTTTGTTGCGTGGGCAACTGGAGCAGCAGCGCCTGGAATGGCAGACCCTGACCGTGCGACGCAAGGCACTTCAGGAGCAACTCCACGAAGACGGCTACGACCTGGACGGCGTGCTGGCCACCCTGACTGCCGAAGCCAACGAGAAAGACGCCGAAGAAGAACTCGAACGCATCGCCGCGCGGATTCAGCGTCTGGGCGCCATCAACCTGGCGGCCATCGACGAGTTTCAGCAGCAGTCCGAACGCAAACGCTACCTGGACGCCCAGGACGCCGATCTGGTCGAAGCGCTGGACACGCTGGAAAGCGTGATCCGCAAAATCGACAAGGAAACCCGTAATCGCTTCAAAGAGACCTTTGATCAGATAAACAGCGGAATTCAGGCACTTTTTCCAAAAGTTTTCGGTGGCGGCAGCGCTTACTTGGAACTGACGGGCGAAGATTTACTCGATACAGGGGTGACGATCATGGCGCGTCCTCCCGGCAAGAAAAACAGCACGATCCATTTGCTGTCCGGGGGTGAGAAAGCCCTGACCGCGCTGGCGCTGGTTTTTGCCATCTTCAAACTCAACCCGGCGCCGTTCTGCATGCTCGACGAAGTCGATGCGCCGCTGGACGACGCCAACGTGGGGCGCTACGCCCGGTTGGTCAAAGAGATGTCGCAGACGGTGCAGTTCATCTACATCACCCACAACAAGATCGCCATGGAAATGGCTGACCAGTTGATGGGCGTCACCATGCACGAACCGGGTTGTTCAAGGCTGGTGGCGGTGGACGTAGAGGAGGCGATGGCGCTGGTGGAGTCGTAGCAGGATGCGCAGTTGGTCGCGTGGCGATCAGGCAGATTTGCAGGGAAAAGTGGCGCACGGGCGTCCAGTACAGGAACCACCGTTGCAGCGTGACAGATGCTTGTGACCTGCCAGATGTAACAGACGGTGTAAAGTTGCCTTTGGTCGTGCTAGCTTAATGTCCACTTTTCCATTTCGCGTGGGTAAAAGGCCATTCAGAACATAGAGTTGGCTCCACGTTTTAAAGGGGTTTGCGCCCTTAATTTTCAGAATTTCATTAGAGGCACGGGACTACATGGAAATCGGTCTGCGAGAGTGGCTGATCGTCATCGGCATTATTGTCATTGCCGGTATTCTGTTTGACGGCTGGCGCCGGATGCGCGGTGGCAAGGGCAAATTGAAATTCAGGCTGGACCGCAACTTATCCAACCTGCCGGACGACGACGAACCGACGTCCGCCGAAGTGTTGGGCCCGGCGCGCGTGCTGGACACCCATAAAGAACCGAAACTCGACGAGCACGACCTGCCGACGATGAGTGCAGCGCCCCGCGAGCGCGCCGAACGTGAACCGCGACGCGGCAAGCGCAAGGACGAGCCGCACCAGGGCGACCTCAACCTGAGCGCCGGCCCTGACCTGTTCAGTGCCCGCGACGATGATTTCCCGGACGACAAGCCGAACCAGCGCATCACCGAAGACAAGGACCTGCCACCGGTTGAAGAAGTGCTGGTGATCAGCGTGATCTCCCGGGACGAAAGCGGCTTCAAGGGCCCGGCGCTGCTGCAGAACATTCTGGAAAGCGGTCTGCGCTTCGGCGAAATGGACATTTTCCATCGTCACGAAAGCATGGCCGGCAACGGCGAAGTGCTGTTCTCGATGGCCAATGCGGTCAAGCCGGGCGTGTTCGATCTGGACGATATCGACCACTTCAGCACCCGCGCCGTGAGTTTTTTCCTGGGTCTGCCAGGGCCGCGTCATCCGAAGCAGGCGTTTGATGTCATGGTCGCCGCCGCTCGCAAGCTGGCCCACGAGCTGAACGGTGAATTGAAAGACGATCAGCGCAGCGTCATGACCGCGCAGACCATCGAGCATTACCGTCAGCGCATCGTCGAGTTCGAACGCCGCGCCCTGACCCAGCGTCGTTGATTGGCTGCACGTTTATTGGACGATGCAATTCTGTAGGAGCGTGGCTTGTCCCGCGATCTGGCGCGAAGCGGCAGTAGATCTGACGGATGAGGTATTTCAGCTACACCGCGTTGGATGAGCTGCGACTGCTGCGCAGCCGATCGCGGGACAAGCCACGCTTCCACAGGTTATGCACGTACCACGATTGAGCAGCTTCGGCTGCTCTTTTGCATTTCGAGACCACACCTATGAAAGCCGCCGAAACCCGCATCCTTGAACTGCGCGCTGAGCTGGATCAGCACAACTACCGCTATCACGTCCTCGACGAGCCGAGCATCCCGGACGTTGAGTACGATCGCCTGTTCCACGAACTGAAGGCGCTGGAGGCGGAGAACCCTCATCTTGTGACCCCGGACTCGCCGACCCAGCGGGTGGGCAGTGCGGCGCTGTCGGCGTTCACCCAGGTGCGCCACGAAATCCCCATGCTGAGCCTGGGCAACGCCTTCGAAGAAACCGACATGCTCGAGTTCGATCGTCGGGTCAACGAAGGGCTGGACCTGCCCGCTGCGTCGAAGAAGGTGGAATACAGCTGCGAGCCGAAACTCGATGGCCTGGCGGTGAGCCTGCTGTACCAGAACGGCGCGCTGGTGCGTGGTGCCACCCGCGGCGATGGCACCACCGGCGAAGACATCAGCGTCAACGTGCGCACCGTGCGCAATATTCCGCTGAAGCTGCACGGCAAAGGCTGGCCGGACACCCTTGAAGTGCGCGGCGAAGTGTTCATGTCCAAGGCCGGCTTCGAGCGTCTGAACGCCAGTCAGCTTGAAGTGGGTGGCAAGACCTTTGCCAACCCGCGCAACGCGGCGGCGGGCAGCCTCCGCCAACTGGATTCGAAAATCACTGCCAACCGCCCGCTGGAATTCTGCTGTTATGGCATCGGCCAGGTGTCCCACGACATCGCCGACACCCACACCGGCAACCTGCAGCAGCTGAAAGCGTGGGGCATGCCGATCAGCCGTGAGATGAAAATCGCCCACGGCATCGAAGAGTGCCTGAAGTACTACCACGACATCGGCGAGAAACGTCTGTCGTTGCCGTACGAAATCGACGGCGTGGTGTTCAAGGTGAACAGCATTACGTCCCAGCGCGAACTGGGTTTCCGCGCCCGCGAACCGCGCTGGGCCATTGCCCACAAATTCCCGGCCATGGAAGAACTCACCGAGCTGCTCGACGTGGAATTCCAGGTCGGCCGCACCGGCGCCGTCACGCCGGTGGCCCGTTTGAAACCGGTGAAAGTCGCCGGTGTGACCGTCGCCAACGCGACGCTGCACAACATGGACGAAGTGGCGCGTCTGGGCCTGATGATCGGCGACACGGTGATCATCCGCCGCGCCGGCGATGTGATTCCCCAGGTGGTGCAGGTCGTCCAGGAGCGCCGCCCGACAGACGCGCGCGCCGTCGAGATCCCGCAGACCTGCCCGGTGTGTGGCTCCCAGGTCGAGCGCACGCAACTGATCAAGCGCAGCAAGGGCAAGGAAACCATCAGCGAAGGCGCGGTGTATCGCTGCGTCGGCCGTCTGGCGTGCGGCGCGCAGCTCAAACAGGCGATCATCCATTACGTCTCGCGCCGGGCGATGGACATCGAGGGGCTGGGCGACAAGACCATCGAGCAACTGGTGGACGAGAAGCTCATCGGTTCGCCCGCCGATCTGTACAAACTGACGTACGAGCAGATCATCGATCTGGAGGGTTTCGCCGACATCTCCAGCAAGAAGCTGCTCAAGGCCATCGACGACAGCAAGCAGCCGACGCTGGCGCGCTTCATCTACGCGCTGGGCATTCCGGACGTGGGCGAGGAGACGGCCAAGGTGTTGGCGCGTTCGTTGGGTTCGCTGGATCGGGTGATTGTCGCGCTGCCGGAGGTGCTGACGTATCTGCCGGACGTGGGTCTGGAAGTCGCCCATGAGATTCACAGTTTCTTCGAAGACGACCACAACCAGAACGTGATCGGCGCCTTGCTCGGCGAATGCCAGCTGCAGCTGCAGGATACGGGCGATCTCGGCGCGGAGTTCGCAGCCAGCGCGACGTTGGGCGGGATGCTGGACAAGTTGAACATTCCGTCGGTAGGGCCGGGCGCGGCGCAGAAGCTGGCGGACAAGTTCGGCACCCTTGAGGCGGTCGTCAAGGCGGACTGGCTGGATATGCGGCAGACCCTGCCGGAGAAGCAGGCGCAGGCGGTGAGGGCGTTTTTCGATGTCCCGGAGCATGCGCAGCGGGCGTTGGCGATCGAGCAGCAGCTGAAGGATTTCGGCATGCACTGGCAGAGCGAGAAGAAGGTGGTCGAGGGTTTGCCGCTGGCAGGGCAGACGTGGGTCCTGACCGGTTCGCTGGAGTTGATGAGCCGGGATGTGGCGAAGGAGAAGCTGGAGGGGCTGGGGGCGAAGGTGTCCGGCTCGGTCTCGGCGAAGACCCACACGGTGGTGGCGGGGCCGGGGGCTGGGTCGAAGTTGACCAAGGCCAATGAGCTGGGCTTGAAGGTGCTGGACGAAGAGGCGTTTGTAGCGTTTCTGAAGCAACATGCTGTTGACCTCAGCTAGATCAAGATCAAAGGCGTCGGCCTAACGGCCTCGGTTTCGCCTTCGGCGAGTTACTTGGAAAAGCACCCCAAGTAACCAAGGGTGCTTGCTCCTGGTTGGGCCCTTCGTTCCTCAGGGTTCCTTCACTCCGGTCTCGCTCCGTGGGCCCGCCGCCATCCGCCATCCATGGCGGGGGGCGGCTCTCGCCGCATCCATGCGGCTCGGCCCACTCCACGAGACCTCCGTTCAGCCTGCACCCAAGTCGCGTTTTGTGGTGACTGGACTTTCTGTGTACGAAGATCAAAAGCAGATTAAAAGCAGATCAAGGGCTTCCCGGCTAAAGCCGGTCCTACGGTCGAGGTCTGCCGCGACTCTCACGGAATGCACGCGCTGCCGTTAGTGGGACCGGCTTTAGCCGGGAAGGGGCCGGTTCAGTCACCATCAATTTCGCAGTTCACCAGTTGATCGTACCCACGCTCCGCGTGGGCACGCATCCCCAAGACGCTCCGCGTCATCCAGGGACGCGGAGCGTCCAAGGCGGCGTTACCACGCAGAGCGTGGGAACGATCAGCGATCAGCTGAAACAACGCGCACTCCGTAGGACCGGCTTCAGCCGGGGAGCCCTTGATCTGCTTGTGATCTGCTCTTGATCTTCATACGCAAAAAGCCCAGACACCGCCAATCGCGACTTGGGTGCAGGCCGAACGCAGACGACGTGGAGTGGGCCGAGCGGCATGGATGCCGCGAGAGCGCCGCCAGGACATGGATGTCCGTTCGGCGCGGGCCCACGGAGCGTCGTCGAAGTGAGGGAACCCTGACGAAGGAAGGGCCAAACCAGGAGCAGGCACTTTTGCTTACTTTTGGTGCTTTTCAAAAGTAAGTCGCCGAAGGCGAAATGTCCCGCCGTTAGGCGGGAGGGAAGACTGCGCAAAAAACGGAACCCCCGTCACCCTTGACGATCTAGTGCTTGCAGCCCCATCAGGATATCGCCATGTTCCAGTTCTTCGAGCAACTCAGCACACGGATCGCGGCGCCGTTCGCCGGTGAGAACAAACGCAACAGCAAGGTCTGGCAATGCCATTGCGGCCAGTCGGTGTTTTTCCGCAACAGCCAGTGCCTGGCCTGCTCCGCAGCGTTGGGCTATCTCCCTGAGCAGAGCAAGATTGCCGCCCTGGAACCGGGTCCCGAGCCGCAGACCTGGCGTTTGAGCGACGAGCCCCAGGCCGGGCTCTACCGTCGTTGCGCCAACCTCGACACAGCGGCGGCCTGCAACTGGGTGTTCCCCGCGCTGAATGCCGGGGAATTCTGCATCGCCTGCAGCCTCAACAAGACCATCCCCGACCTGTCCGTGCCTGAGAATCCCGAGCGCTGGGGCAAAATCGAGACCGCCAAGCGTCGGCTGGTGGCGCAGTTGATCACCCTCGGCCTTCAGGTCATTCCCAAAAGCGTGGATGAAGAGCGCGGTCTCGCCTTCGAATTCCTCGGCGTCGATCTGGAAGGCAACCTGCCAACCACCGGACACGCCAGCGGTTTGATCACCCTCAACGTCGAAGAAGCGGACGACGCCATTCGTGAGAAGGTTCGCGTGCAGATGCACGAACCCTATCGCACGTTGCTCGGGCATTTCCGTCATGAGGTGGGCCACTACTACTGGGACCGCCTGATTGCCGACACCTACTGGCAGGATGGTTTCCGCAACCTGTTCGGCGACGACCGCGCCAGCTACGCCGACGCCCTGGACCATCACTACCAGAACGGCGCCCCGGCCGACTGGCAACAGAGTTTCGTCAGCGCCTACGCCACCATGCACCCATGGGAAGACTGGGCTGAAACCTGGGCGCATTACCTGCACATGATGGACGCGGTCGACACCGCCCTGAGCCTGGGCATGAGCGCCCGGGACATGGACCTCGACTACCAGCCGTTCCCTCTGGAAACCTTGTACGACCCTCAGCATCCGGGCGGTCCGGCGTTCCTCTCGTTCGTCAATGCGTGGATAGAACTGGCCGGCATGCTCAATGAGTTGTCCCGCGCCATGGGCCAGGCGGATTTCTATCCGTTCGTGCTGCCGCCAGCCGTCATCACCAAGCTGCATTTCATCCATTTGGTCATACAGGGTGCGGGTGGCAAGGCCGATGAGGTCCTGCAAGTGCAGTAATCCCTCCATGCGAATGGTGGCCTAAAGATATTGGTACGAAGCGGTGAAAGGACTTCGCCGCTTGTCTGCGACGCCTGCACGGGTGAAAAAGGGGTGCTATTTTCCCTATACATATCGTTTTGATACTACTGGCGAAGCGATCTGCGAAGCGGTCTAAAAGGGATTTCAGCTATGGCCACCAGTGCTCCATTGCCCAAGAACGAGCGTTCCCGGCTTTCGCGCATCACCCATATGGGGCTCATCGATGCGACGGCGGACGATGTACTCGATCACGTCATAACCATGGTGACCCATTATTTTGAGGTCCCCATTGCCCTCGTTTCCATCGTCAGTGAGCACCGCCAGTGGTTTCGGGCACGGGCAGGCCTTGAAGAGCGTGAGACGCCCCGCGAGATCGCCTTCTGCGCCTACACCATCCTCAGCCACGAGACGTTTCAGGTCCCTGATGCGATGCTCGACCCGCGCTTCAGCGACAATCCGCTGGTGACCGGCGAGCCGCACATTCGCTTCTACGCCGGCGTGCCGCTGGTGACCGCCGACGGCCTGGCCCTGGGCACGTTGTGCATCATCGACAGCGCGCCTCGGCCGCCACTCGGCCCGCGCGACCTGACCATGCTGGAGATGTATGGCCAGTTGGTGATGAAGCGCCTCAACAACCTGCGCCACGCCAGCTACGTCGACCAGCCCACCGGATTGTTCAACCGCCTGCGCCTGGAAGAAGACCTCGCCGCCCTGGCCGATCGGCGCAAATACGCGCTGGTTGCGCTGGACATGGTGGCGCCGGCGTTTCTCGACAGCATCGTCAAGGCCCTGGGTTACAGCTTCGCCCAGGAGTTGGTGCGCTGCATGATCGAAAACTGCCGCAGCCAGTTGCCTGCCGACACCGCGCTGTACAAAGTCAGCCCCACGCGCATCGCGCTGATCACCCGTCATGCCCGACCCGAGCAGGCCGAGAGGGTGTTCCGGCAGTTGCTGGAGCATTTCCGGCGGCCGCTGATCTGCCGCAACATCCCGATTCAGATGGACGTCGGCATCGGCGTGCTGCCGTTGGGCCTGGACCGCTGCGATGAGCATGACTGGATTCGGCTGGTGGTCAGCGCGGCAGACGAAGCCCGGGGTAAATCGACGGGCTGGCGCTGGTACGAGCCTCACCTGGACTTCGCCCAGCAACGCGCCTTTTTGCTGTTGGCGGCGCTGGCCGAAGCGGTGCGCAGCCCGAATCAGTTGTCGCTGGTGTATCAGCCGAGGCTGGAGGTGGCGTCCGGCCGCATCGTCACCGTCGAAGCGCTGCTGCGTTGGCAGCACCCGGTGCTGGGCCCGATCAGTCCGATGGAGTTTATTCCGCTGGCGGAGAAGACCGCGCTGATTCGTTCGCTCAGCCTATGGGTGCTGAAAAAGGCTGTTGCTCAGGCGGCGGTCTGGCAGGCGCAGGGCTATGCCTTCAAAGTGGCAATGAACGTGTCGGCAATCGATCTGGCCAACTCATCGTTCAGCGACGCGTTGTTCGAGCAATTGACTGTCAGCGGTCTCGACCCGAGTGGCTTCGAGCTTGAATTCACCGAAAGCGCCCTGTGCGATAACCCTGAAGTCACCCGGCTTCAGCTGGAGCGCCTGCGCGGATTGAACATCGACATCGCCATCGACGACTTCGGTACCGGCTACAGCAACTGGACTTACCTTCGGCAATTGCCCGCCACCACGGTCAAGCTCGACAAGTCGCTGGTGGAAAACATCGACAGCAATGACAAGGATCGCGGGCTGGTGGAAGCCATCGTCGATCTGGCGAAGCGCCTCGGCTACCGCGTCGTCGCGGAAGGCGCCGAAACCGAAGGCGTCTACGAAATTCTCTGCGAACTGGGCTGCCACGAGGTGCAAGGCTTCCTCGTCGCGCGACCCATGACCGTCACCGCGCTCGAACACTGGATGAACGTCGAGCGCCGCAGCAAGGTTCGGCAGTTGCGATCACTGGCCCATTGAGTCCTTACAGCGTGAGAAGCATCAACCGCTCAAAACTGGCGTGATCCGAATCGCTGCCCGGCAGATCCTGCCAACCGAGCGACAAGTACAACTGATAGGCCGGGTTGTTGCCGACCTCCACGGCGAGCATCAATTGCTCCGTGTCTGGCCATAACGCCCGCGTCAATTCCGGCAGCGCGCGCAGGCACTGCTTGCCCAGTCCCAGACCCTGAAACCGTTTATCAATCATCAGCGCGTGCAGCGTCGTGGTTGCGCGCGTGTGGCCACGTGCCCAATCCGGCAACAGCGACCTGCGCTTAAGTATGAAAAAGCCACGGGGGATGTCGTCGATCAACAGCACGAAGCCTTGCCGGTCGGCGACGGGGCGCGCGGTCAGCGTGTGCAGACCGCCATAGATGTCGCCAACGTGGCGGATCTGCTCGGGCAACAGCTCAATTTCCAGCAACTGGTGCTGTTGCGTGTGGGAGAGGGATTCATGGCGGGTGAGCGCGAAGTGCATCGGTGATTACCTGCGTCTTGCGCTCCGGCAGGGCGGGGCATGGACGAGTCAAGTGCTGGCGGACGGTGAAAATGCAGGCGCCATTGTGCCGCATCCCGAGGCTTGAAGGCTGCGTCGAGTACGCCGCAAGGGCTCGAATACGCTCAAAATCTTAATCTGAAACAAGAGGTTGTAACTTCGCGCGAGACCGGTACAATGGCGCGGCTCGCCACTGGCGAGCGTCGTTATGGTGACCCCATCGGTCCCCCCGCAACGATTACCCGTGAACCTGGTCAGAGCCGGAAGGCAGCAGCCACAGCGGGAACATTGTGTGCCGGGGTGTGGCTGGTGGGGTTGCCTCCATAACGAACTCTTCTCAAAGTCCCTCATCTCTGCAGGGATTTCGCTGCAAAAACTCGAAGCGCGACAGTGTTTAACCACTAATTCGCGGTAAAGTCTTTACTACATATGTTCGTGTTCTTGGCGGTCACTGAAGCCCATGCTGTGACTGTCTTACTTCGCAAGCCTATTGATGAAGACTCTTGCTGCTATGGCAGCCGTGCAATCTGCCTATTTCTTGAAGCGTGGTGTCCACGACTCAATCAAAGATTCCTCCTCTTCTTCGTCATCTGGTTCGGGGACGTTGATGTCATGTAGTACGGTTAGTGTTCTGCCATAGCGGCCGAGGCCAACTACATCCTCGCTGATTTCGATGCTTCGTCGTCCGCCAAACCAATCCTGAAGGTTGGACGTTGCCTCGATTCTTGCGGCGTGTAAAACATTTTCGGGCACTTGGTTGAAGTAAAAAGTAGCTGAGTTACGTGGGATTGCTGCACGCTTCCTTAGCCAATCTATTCCTTCAACGTTCTGAAGCGCAGCTGACATGAAGCAATGGTCAATAGTGCTGCCCTGACTGATGACGATGGCAACTGGTTCGCGGGTGCATTGGGTGTAGCGTATGCCAGTGGCATGCAGCGACGTCTTGCAAAGATCAGCGAGGTTTTCGATTGCCAAAAGTCCGGTCCCGGCTTTTTGAATAGCTGGATAAAACAGATGTCTGGGCATTAGAAAGCTTGCGGCAAAACGGTCTGCTTCCGCTTCATACCTGTTACCAGATGAAAACCCCGCTCGCGATTGGTGCGAGCCGCTATCACCCGTTATCACTGCATCTACGTGACCTGGAAGGAAATAATGCCCCAGCTCATGTCCCACGCTGAAGTTTTCAAAACCTTCGTTTTGAAGATTGGTAGCGTAAGCAATGGCGAAGTCGTTGCCAAAGCGCACCAACATTCCTGAGGCCCCTACACTGCCCATGGGCTTTGCTACGACCTCGATGCCTCGGTCGCGAGCAATTGCTTTAGGATCGATGGGCAGGCTAACGACCCCCATTCCTTTGATGATTTGTTCAGCCGCCATCGAAGCAGAGGCGTAGGGGTCGTTTTTGGACATTATTTATCTTTTTCCAAGGCGCGCTTTGCCAGCATCATGATCAGGTCGTCAGCCATCTTTCGATCGGAGCCATCAAGTGACTCATAGTGACGGTGCAGACGATCAGCACCAGCAAGTTCCTTGAAGTCCTCAACGCGGCCTAGGAGGTAGTCAGTGGTAACGTCAAGGCTATCTGCAAGGATGCGAAGGTTGTCGAAGGATGGTTTTCGAGTGCCAGTTTCAAAATGGGAAATTGCTGAAGGCTGCATGCCCGTTTTTTTTCCCAGCTCGGCTTGGTTTAGACCGCGATACTCGCGCGCGGTACGCAATCGCCTCGGGAATGCTTCGGAAGAGGATGAGGGGGTTGACTGCTGCATGACGGAACCGTATAGTTTGAGTTGACTGTTTCGTCATGGCCTGCGAGGCCTTTTATTTTGGCCAAAAGCATGACGAATTCGTCAAACTATAGATGACGATACTTGCGTATGCAAGAAGGAAGGTAACTGTTATGGCTGATGTACAAGTGACCTGTATCACCAAACCCAACGCACAGAGTACTCATGAGCACATCACCCACCTGGGCAACCCGGCCGGGAAATGGATGTGGACTCGCGAGCAGGTAATTCAAAGCATTGACAGTAAAACCAACACGTTTTATGTGGTTGACCCTGTTAACGGTAAGCGTGCAAACATCGGCGTAGTAAGGGCAGCAGGGAAGGCACCATACGTGCGTACCTATTCAGATGGGGACTGGAACAATAACTTGCTATCCCTCAACCAGTGCCCACTGAAATAATCGAGGACATATATATGAGCACGAACAAAAAACCAGGTGAAAGCACTGGAAGCAAGGGCGGGATTTATCAGGAGATAGGCCCACGTGGAGGCAGGCTACCGAACTACACAACTGTGCCTGACAACCGTCAGCTTCCACCTACGACAAAGCCTGGTCATGCATGGGCTCCGGTCAAAGTAACTCCCGATAGCAAGCGATAAATCATGTACCTTTTCTACGGGTGGCTTAGCCACCCATTTTTTCCCACCGCCGAATTTCCCGTCGATAGCGGTCTAGGTCTCAAGCTGGAGAAGAATTGTAGCGGTTTTGCCGGATTCTCTAACCCATGTACGAGGGAGCGAAATGAACGCTGTCGATTCAAAAATAAGCTTTGCGCACTTTAGGCTAACGTCTTGATTTCCCTTCGCTTACCTGAACCGCCCAGGAGCTTGAGGTCGCGGCAATGTTCAGCACGCAATCGCCACGTGTGCCCAGTCGAAACCCACCCCGTGAACGACTGGCCGTTAGCCAACGCTGAATCATAGAGTTAGCGCGTGCGAGGGTCTTGGCGGCAACCGCAGCCTAGAATGGAGTCACCCGCGGACCCTCCCAAGACGCCATTACGCGATCGGGCTGGATATCCTCCGTACGCCATCCCCCCCTCAGGAATAACAACAATGACAACCGCCACCCCATCACCCCTCCATCCAACACCCCCCGTCCAACTCGTACTCTTCGATCTGCTCACCGCTTTGCTGAATTCCTGGACCCTGTGGAACTCAGTCGCCGGATCCGAAGAGCTGGGCCGCACCTGGCGCATGGCCTATCTGAAGGCGACCTACGGCTGCGGCCGCTATCGCCCTTATGACACGCTGGTGGAGGAGGCGGCGATGGAAGTCGGCCTGGGCAAGCACGCGGCGGCGGAGCTTGAACGGCGCTTCGGGGAGTTGCAGCCCTGGCTGGAAGCCAGGGCGGTCCTCGAATCCCTCAAGCCCCATTACAAGCTCGGTGTCGTGACCAACTGTTCCGAGCGCCTGGGCCAGATCGCGGCGGATGTGTTGGGGATCCCGTTTGACGTGGTGATCACTTCGGAAAAAGCCGGTTTTTATAAGCCCGACCCCGCGCCTTATCGTCTGGCGCTGGACACCTTGGGCGTCGATGCGAGCCATGCCGTGTTTGTCGCAGGTTCGGCCTACGATCTGTTCGGCACGGCCAAGGTGGGACTGCCGACGATCTGGCACAACCGTATCGGCCTGTCAGCGCCCGAAGGCGCGCCGGCGCCTTTGATCATGCGGCCTACGCTGGAAACCCTGGCTGCGGATCTGGCGGAAATGACGTCCTCGAAGTAAGCCATCGGTCCCGACAGATTCAAATAAATCTGCCCTCCATTTGGATCAATACGATAGTCTTCGCACCATTGTCGATACGGACACCTGACTGGAACGCGATTGATGGCCCCTGATGACTATCTGGTAATGAGCAGCGCGGAGTGGGCGGGGCTGCGCGCCAGTACGCCATTGACGTTGTCCGAAGAAGATCTGGCCGCATTGCGAGGCGTGAACGAGGACATCTCGCTGGAGGATGTCGCCAACATCTACCTGCCGCTGTCACGCCTGATCAATCTGCACGTCAGCGCTGCGCGCAATCTGGACAGCATCAAGGACACCTTTTTGGGACGCCCTGCCAAACGCCAGACCTATGTGGTCGCGGTGGCAGGCAGCGTCGCGGTCGGCAAGAGCACCTTTGCACGGGTGCTGCAGGCGCTGATGGCGCGTTGGCCGGATCATCCCCGTGTCGATCTGATCACCACCGACGGTTTTCTGCACCCCAATGCCCGGCTCGTCGCCGACGGCATCATGCACCGCAAGGGCTTTCCGGAAAGCTACGATCGCAAGCGCATGGTCAAGTTTCTCTCGGACCTCAAGGCCGGTACGCCGGAAATCACCGCCCCGGTCTATTCCCACATCAGCTACGACATCGTCCCTGACCAGTTCTTCAAGGTCAGCCAGCCCGACATCCTGATTTTCGAAGGGCTGAACGTATTGCAGACCGAGGGCAATGACGGGCAGAAGCCGGGCAGCATCGTCTCTGACTTCTTCGATTTTTCAATCTATCTGGACGCCGAAGAGGGCGATATCGAGCGCTGGTACGTCGAGCGCTTTCTTATGTTGCAACGCACCGCGTTTCGCGCGCGAGGCGCCTACTTCCGTGAATTGGCCGACCTGCCGCCGGAGAAATCCCCTGATGCCGCGCGCAAGATCTGGCACGACATCAACCGGCCCAACCTGCTGGAAAACATCCTGCCGACCCGCGAGCGCGCCAGTCTGGTTGTGCGTAAGGCGTCGGATCATTCGGTGAAGGAACTGTGGCTACGCTGATGGGCAAATCAATCGCGGGCGTGTCGGCGTTATTCGCGCTGTGCGTCAGCACTGGCGCTCTGGCGGACGGCAACAAGTTGCTGCTCGAATGCCAGGACGGCATCAACAGCATGAGCGGCGGCGTGGCGCAGAACGGCGTTGGCGTCGGCCATTGCGTCGGGGTGCTGCAAGCGACGATGGACACGCTGGATCTGTTTCACGAAGCGGGCGGATTGCCCCGGCTGGTCTGCGTGCCCGAAGGCGGCATTCCGATGATTCAGTCGATGCGCATCATCGTGCAGTCCTTGCAGGCGCATCCCGAGAGTCTGCATCTGAATGAATCAGTGCTGGTGGTCGCGGCGCTGAAAAACGCGTTTCCCTGCCAGTAACCCTCACGTTTTACGCTAGCCTGTTGCTTGATCCAGACGTGATTATCCGGTTCGCCCTGTGCCGCCGCGCCCGCGACGGCCTTCAGCAAGGATGCCGACGATGCGTGTCAATGCGCTGATTGTGCTGTTACTTACGGGCCTCGTGGCCGCTACTTACGGCTTCGGTATCTACCTCTTCGCTCAACTGGTGCCGGACATGCGCGCCAGCCTGGGCTTCGACATCGCCTACGTGGGCACCATCACCGCAGCGGGGCAGGCGGGGTTTCTCGCCAGCGCGTTGTTGGCGGCATGGCTGACGCCTCGTGTTGGCGGAGGGTGGGTGATCTTCGGATCCGGCGTCGTATGCGCGTTGGCCTTGCTGCTCATGCCCCTGGCGCAAAACGTCGTGCTGATCGGTCTGCTGCTGACGATGCTCGCTGGCACGGCGGCGACTGTGTTTGTGCCCATGGTCGACGTCATCGCGCGCGCCGTGCCCTACAAATACCGGGGCATGGCCATGGGGTTGGTGTCGAGCGGCACCAGTTATGGCGTGTTCATCAACAGCCTGCTGGTACCGCTTTATGCGCCCCAGGGCGAGTGGCGCACGGTGTGGTGGATCGTCGGGGTGATCACCGTTGCGCTGGTCGTCGGCGTGTTTCTGGTGTTCAAACGTGCGCAGTTGTTTGTTCGCGAAGGCGAGGACGGCAATGATGGCGCGCCAGGTAAGGGCGTACTGCGTGAGGCCCTGCAGGGCTGGGTGTACGCCGTCTGGTCGATGAATTTTCTGATCGGCTTTTCGACCTTTCCGTTCCAGAACTACCTGTCGTCCTACTTGCGCACGGAGCTGCATTTTGGCGTCGAGTACACCGCTCAGATCTGGGCCAGCATCGGTTTCGTCGGCATGTTCAGCGGTCTGGCGCTTGGCGCGCTGTCGGACCGCATCGGCCTGCGTGCGGCCATGCTGCTGGTGTACGTCTGCGTGGCGACGGCAGCGTTGATTCTGGTCATCGCGCCGACCGGCTACTGGCCGCTGGTGGCAGGCGTCGTGTTCGCTGTGGCGTTCTACCCGATCTTCGGGCTGATCCCGGCATACGTGTCGAAAATGGCGTCCCGTGCTGCGCTGGCCGTGACCATCTTCGGCATCGCCAACATCATGCAGGGCGTCGGCGGCATGCTCGGCAATTATTGCGCCGGGCTGCTGGCGAGCGTGAGCGGTTCGTTCGTTGCCGTGTATGGGGTGATTGCGGGGGTCGCGGTTGTACTGGCTGTGTTGACCGTGTGCTTGCCGAACGAGCGCGGTAGCTCTGACATGAGTAGTGAGCACGCCACCAATCCGTAGGAGCCGGCTTGCTGGCGAAAGCAGTCTGGCTGGCGGCACCTGCGTGTCTGATCCACCGCATTCGCGGGCAAGCGCGCTCCTACAGGTTTTGGGTCTGACGCCACTTGCGTGCTTGACGTAAATCCACCGTAGTAGCCGGCTTGCTGGCGAAAGCAGTCTGGCTGGCGATACCTGCATGTCTGAACCACCGCATTCGCCAGCAAGCCGGCTCCTACAGGGTGTTGCGTACACTTATCGGAGATTTGTCAGCAACGACGGGGCCTCCGTGCTACACCGGAAACTGCAGCGCGTTGGTCAGATCACCCATCGGCGCCTGACCGCGTGCGGCCATGGCGTTGTCGCGCTCGGTCAACCCTTCCAGTTTCTCCAGACCATGCACCCGCGTGATCAGACGCAGGATCGAGGCGGTGTCGTACACCGTGTGGTCGACCGTGCCCTTGCGCGCGAAGGGCGAAATGACGATCGCCGGCACCCGCGTACCCGGCCCCCAGCGGTCGCCCTTCGGTGGAGCGACGTGGTCCCACCAGCCGCCGTTTTCATCGACCGTAATGACGATCACCATGTTTTTCCACTGCGGACTATTACGCAGCACTTTGATCGCGCGATCGATGTGTCGGTCGCCGGCGGCAACGTCGGCGTAACCGGCGTGCATGTTGAGGTTGCCCTGGGGTTTGTAGAAGGTCACGGCGGGCAGCTTACCGGCCTCCGCGTCGGCCAGGAATTTATTGGTGGAGGATTCGTCGCCCAGCCCGCCGTCGCGCAGGCGCTTCTTGCGCTCGGCCGGGTTGTCCGGGCCCTGCTGCTTGAAGTAGTTGAACGGCTGGTGGTGGTACTGGAAGTTCGGGATCTTCGGGATGCCGGTCGAATCCTTGTATTCGTCCAGCGTCACCTGCCAGGCGCCGGCGTACCACGCCCAGTCGACGTTCTTCTTCGACAGCTTGTCGCCGATGTGGTCGTGGGTCTGTGGCACCAGCACGTTGGCCAGTCCCGGCTGCGAATAGTCCGGTTTTTCCTTGTCACGCAGCCAGGTTGGCCAGTAGGGCGGGGCCATGGTGTTGACGCCGTAACCGTCCGGCGTCAGCGCGCTCGGGCCAAATTGCGGCGGGCCGGTCATGGCGCTGGCCGGTGATTTCTCCAGCGGTTTGAGCCGGTAGTCCAGCGGATCGCTGCTTTCCAGCACGGCGATTTGCGACTTGGCCGGGGAGTTCGCCGCGTCCGGGTAGAAGGGCGCTCGGGCCGAGATCAGGTATTGGTGGTTGAGGAACGATCCGCCGAAAGCGCCCTGGAAGAAGTTGTCGCAGAGCACGAACTCCTTGGCGACGTCCCACAAGCGCAGGGAGTATTGGGTCTGGGCGTAGTAGCCCATGGTCAGACCGCCGGAGTCTGCCCACGCCACGAAAGCGTCGTTCTTGCCGCCGTTGATCTGCATCTGGTTCTGATAGAACACGTGCCACAGGTCGCGGGTGACGATGCTCAGTGGCAGGTCTTCGCCGCTCGGGCCTTTGAGGGGGAAGGGCGCATTGGGCAGGTTTTCCTGGTACTGCACGCCTGTGGCGTAGGTCACGCCATCGACGCTTTGCGGGCCGATCTGGCAAACGCCACCCCAGCACTGCGGCAGGGTGTCGAGAACCTTGCCGTCGCGGTCGCGCTGGCGGTATTGATCGGCTTTGACGGCTGAAAGCGGTTGCTCGACGCCCGGGAAGTTGGCGAACAGGTTATTGAAGCTGCGGTTTTCGCCGTAGATGACCACGATGGTTTTCACGTTTTCCTGCAACGCCTTGTCCAGCGCCGGGCCGGTCAGCATTGTGTCTGTTGCAGGCTTGCCTTCAACGCGTGCTTCGGCTGCCCCCACCACACCACTGAGGGTTGCACCAGCGCCCAGGACCGCGACGCCGCCGAGGAAGCGTCGACGGCTGCCATCCACCGGTGTCTGGGGGGCCGAAGCCTGTGCGGGATCTTCCGGTTTTTTGCTCATGGCGGGCGCTCGCATGTGGAGTTGTTACAACATATGTCGCCGGAGCCTAGCGAGGGAATATGACGGGATTGCTACAGCGATGGCCACGCCTTCAGTCGGACCGGCTTTAGCCGCGAAGAGGCCAGTGCGTGCGCCATCAGTCGTGCGGTGTGCCACCTAATGCTTTCCCGGCTAAAGCCGGTCCCACCGAGTGCGCGCGGTCTACTTAGTGGGACCGGCTTTAGCCGGGAAGAGGCCAGTGTGTGCGCAATCAGTAGTGCGGTGTGTCACATGACGCCTTCCCGGCTAAAGCCAGTCCCACCGTAGGAAACGGCGCTGCCTCAATAGGGATCGTCCGGATTACCTGAATGCACCTGGTACCGCTCGACAATCCGCTCGATTTCCCCGGACATCTTCATCCTCAGCAGCGTGCGCATGATTCGCTGCGCCGGCACGCTCGGGTCGTTGCGGGCGACGCAGCCCACCGGTTGTTCATCGATGACCCAGACGGGCCTGAGCTTCTCGTCGGCCTTCTGCTCGCGGTTATACCAGTCCAGCGACCACTGAGTGTCCACAGCGTATCGGTAGCGTTGGGCGGAGAGCTTTTGCAGAACCTGTTCCTGGAGTCTGGCGTCTTCGCGGATCAGATCGCCGGTGGCGAACAGCGGGTCCAGCACCGGATAGGCATAGCCCAGCACGGTGCCAATGTGGTCGCCGAGAATCGCGCTCAACTGAAAGGGCGCGGTGTCGTAGGCGCTGCCGACCAGCACATTGCGCTGGGTCAGCAGCGGCAGGCTCCAGGTGTAGTCGCCCGACATGTCCGGCAACCAGGACTGCGCGGCGTAACAGCGCACATCGACTTCACCGCGCTCGGTCGCCGCCTGTATGCGCAGCCGTGGATACACGCGGTAGTGGGCGGTCTGGCCGATCTGTCGGGCCAGGCTTTCCATGATGTCGAAAAGAATGCCGGCCTCGGGCCCGTTGGGGCCAATCTGCATCAGCGGCATCGACCAACTGTCGGCCACGGCAAAGCGAAGCGGCGGGCCTTCTGCGGCAGCAGACGCGCTCAACAGCCCCAACGCACTCATCACCCACACTCGCATCCGGATCCCTCGAAGTAACAGCGTGACGCTCGGGCCTGCTGTCCCTTCGCGAAGTCCAGTTGCGGGACGTCTTGCGGAGTCAGGCCAGCCATAATAGCGATAAGCAGCGGACACCAGATGCAATTTTGCCCCTGCTCCGCTAGCATTGGCGGTCTTCCGCAACCCAGTCGCGACGGTTTTCAATGAGTTATCAGGTTCTTGCACGTAAATGGCGTCCGCGCTCGTTCCGCGAAATGGTCGGCCAGACCCATGTGCTCAAGGCCCTGATCAACGCGCTGGACAGCCAGCGCCTGCACCACGCCTATTTATTCACCGGCACGCGGGGGGTCGGCAAGACCACCATCGCGCGGATCATCGCCAAGTGCCTGAACTGTGAAACCGGTATCACTTCAACGCCATGCGGCGAATGCTCGGTGTGCCGCGAGATCGACGAAGGCCGCTTTGTCGACCTGATCGAGATCGACGCCGCCAGCCGCACCAAGGTCGAAGACACCCGCGAGCTGCTCGACAACGTGCAATACGCGCCCAGCCGCGGCCGCTTCAAGGTCTACCTGATCGACGAAGTGCACATGCTCTCCAGTCACTCGTTCAACGCCTTGCTCAAAACGCTTGAAGAGCCGCCGCCCTACGTCAAGTTCATCCTTGCGACCACCGATCCGCAAAAGCTGCCGGCGACCATTCTGTCCCGCTGCCTGCAGTTCTCCCTGAAAAACATGACGCCTGAGCGGGTGGTCGAGCACCTGACCCACGTCCTTGGCGTGGAAAACGTCCCGTTCGAAGACGACGCGCTGTGGCTGCTGGGTCGCGCGGCCGACGGTTCGATGCGTGACGCCATGAGCCTCACCGATCAGGCGATTGCCTTCGGCGAAGGCAAAGTGCTGGCGGCCGACGTGCGCGCCATGCTCGGCACGCTGGATCACGGCCAGGTGTTCGACGTGCTCGCGGCGTTGATCGAGGGCGATGCCCGGTCGTTGCTTGAAGCCGTGCGTCATCTGGCCGAGCAGGGTCCCGACTGGAGTGGCGTGCTGTCGGAGATTCTCAACGTACTGCACCGGATCGCCATCGCTCAGGCGCTCCCTGAAGGGGTGGACAACGGCCATGGCGATCGTGATCGCGTGCTGGCGCTGGCCCAGTCATTGCCCGCCGAAGACGTGCAGTTCTATTACCAGATGGGCCTGATCGGTCGCCGCGATCTGCCGCTGGCGCCGGACCCCCGTGGCGGTTTCGAGATGGTGCTGCTGCGCATGCTGGCGTTCCGGCCGGCAGACGCCGACAACGCGCCGACGCAGCCGTTAAAGCCAGTGGGGATCAACCCGGCCACGGTTGATTCCCAAACAGCGGTGGCAAGTTCAGCATCCGCAGCATCCCGACCACAGACCGCCCCGGCTCCTGTCATCGACACGCCGGCGCCTGTCGCAGTGCCTGAGCCTGCGGCGGCAAAAGCCGAGGAAGAGATCGATCTGCCGTGGAACGCGCCAAAAGTCGTGGCGCCAGCCACTCCCGCCGAGCCCGAGACCGAATCAGAGCCTGAACCCGAGGACAAGCCGTCCCCGGAGTCCGCGCCCGTCGACGAGATTCCCGAGCCGGTCCTCGACACCGTCGCCGAGCAGCCGGATCTGACGCCAATGCCGGCACCGGCCCCCGCGAGCCCTGTGCCGGACGCGCCCGAAGTCGCATCTTCAGAACAACTGCAAGCCGCCGCCGACGCCGTGACGCCTCAAATGATCGAGCACGTGCCCGACGCGACGCCTTACGTGCCAGCGCCGATGGAGCGCGACGACGAACCGCCGCCCGATGATGACTACATCGAGCCGGACATCGACATCGATCCGGCGTCGTTCGCTTATCTCGATGACCTGGCCCATGAAGCCGTCGAAGCGGTGGAGAAGGAGCCCGAGCTGCTTCCGGCGTCCAAGCCTGCCACCGGTCTTGCGGCAGACTGGCTTGAGCTGTTCCCGAAACTGCCGATCTCCGGCATGACCGGCAGCATCGCGGCCAACTGCACGCTGATTTCGGTGGAGGGCGACAATTGGCTGCTGCACCTTGATCCGGCCCACAGCGCACTGTTCAATTCGACGCAGCAGCGCCGCTTGAATGACGCGCTGAACCAATACCATGAACGCACCCTCAACCTGAGTATCGAACTGATCAAGCCCGAGCAGGAAACCCCGGCTCAGGCAGCAGCGCGTCGGCGTGCCGATCGGCAGAAGCAGGCCGAGGCGGCGATTCACGGCGATCCGTTCATCCAGCAGATGATGCAGCAGTTTGGTGCGTCGATCCGCGAGGATACGATTACGCCGGTGGATGCGCCGGCACAGGCGCCGGTCTAGGGGTTGATTCAGACCCGATGATTCCCGGGGGCGCTAAGCTGATGGGGCGCCCCGACTGTTCAACGACTTTCTATCCAATGACTTCCGAGGAGTAACTCCCATGATGAAAGGTGGCATGGCAGGCCTGATGAAGCAGGCTCAGCAGATGCAGGAAAAAATGGCCAAGATGCAGGAAGAACTGGCCAACGCTGAAGTGACCGGTCAATCCGGCGCAGGTCTGGTCAGCGTGGTCATGACCGGACGTCATGACGTCAAGCGCGTCAGTCTGGACGACAGCCTGATGCAGGAAGAGAAGGAAATTCTCGAAGACCTGATCGCTGCCGCGGTCAACGACGCTGTACGCAAGATCGAAGCGGCGAGCCAGGAAAAGACCGCCAGCATGACAGCCGGCATGCAGCTGCCGCCGGGCATGAAGCTGCCGTTCTGATCGGACGGCTGCTGCCACACCCGAATGCCAGGCCCTCGTGCCTGGCATTTTTGTTTGGGGACGGCGCCAGAGCCGCCCGGGATTACGCGCGTCATATGGAACGTTACATCCGACCGAACCCGTCTGGCTGCCCACGGTCTGCTTTCTATACCCTCGCAACCCTTCATCATGGAGCCCATCCCGATGACTCAAGAATTGATCCTCAACCAGCGTGTCGTCCTGGCGTCCCGTCCCCAGGGCGCACCGACCCCGGAAAACTTCCGACTCGAGCGCGAGGCGCTGCCTGACCTGCAAGACGGCCAGGTGCAATTGCGCACGCTCTATCTGTCCCTCGATCCCTACATGCGCGGTCGCATGAGCGACGCGCCGTCCTACGCAGCACCGGTGGAAATCGACGCGGTGATGGAAGGCGGCGCAGTCAGCGTGGTCGAGCAGTCGCGCAACCCCAAATTCAAGGAAGGCGATCTGGTGGTCGGTCAGACCGGCTGGCAGACCCACAGCATTTCCGACGGCAGCAACCTGCTGATGGCGCCGAAGGATCTGCCCAGCCCGTCGATGGCGGTGGGCGTGCTCGGCATGCCGGGCATCACCGGTTACATGGGTTTGATGGACATCGGCAAACCGAAAGCGGGCGAGACCCTGGTCGTCGCTGCGGCTTCCGGGGCGGTCGGCTCGGTGGTGGGTCAGGTGGCCAAGCTCAATGGCCTGCGGGTCGTGGGCGTTGCCGGTGGTGAAGACAAGTGCCGTTATGTGGTCGACGAACTGGGCTTTGACGCCTGCATCGATCACCGCAGCGACGACTTCGCCGAGCAGTTGAAAGCGGCCGTTCCGGACGGCATCGATATTTACTTCGAGCTGGTCGGCGGCAAGGTGCTGGAAGCGGTCATACCGCTGCTCAACGAACGTGCGCGAGTGCCGTTGTGCGGCTTGATCGCCCACTACAACGCGCAAAGCCAGCCGGAAGGGCCGAATCAACTGCCACTGTTGATGCGCACGCTGCTGACCAAGCGCGCGAAGATTCAAGGCTTCATCGTCTACGAAGAGTATTACCACCGCCTGGAAGAATTCATGCAGGCCATGATTCCGCTGGTGAAGGACGGCAAGGTCAAATTCCGCGAAGACGTGGTGGAAGGCCTGGAGAACGCGCCGGATGCGTTCATTGGCCTGCTCGACGGCAAGAACTTCGGCAAGCTGGTGGTCAAGGTCTCATGACCCTGATTTGACGGTAATCGGAGGCGCGGGTATAAACCGCGTCTCGTGTTTTTGTCGGACGTTTCTCCAATGAGCTTCAGCCCCCTGATTCGCCAGTTGATCGACTCCCTGCGCATCCTGCCTGGCGTCGGTCAGAAAACCGCCCAGCGCATGGCGTTGCAGTTGCTGGAGCGCGATCGCAGCGGTGGTTCGCGTCTGTCCCAGGCGCTGAGTCAGGCGATGGAAGGCGTCGGCCATTGCAAACAATGCCGCACCCTTACCGAGGAAGAACTCTGCCCGCAGTGCTCGGACGTACGGCGCGACGACACGCTGCTCTGCGTGGTCGAGGGACCGATGGATGTGTATGCGGTGGAGCAGACCGGTTACCGAGGGCGCTACTTCGTGCTCAAGGGCCATCTGTCGCCGTTGGACGGTCTGGGGCCTGAGGCCATCGGCATCCCGCAGTTGGTCGCGCGGATCGAAGAGCAGGGCTCGTTCACCGAAGTCATCCTCGCCACCAACCCGACGGTCGAAGGCGAAGCCACGGCGCACTACATCGCCCAGCTACTCACCAATAAAGGTCTGGTCACCTCGCGCATTGCCCACGGCGTGCCACTGGGTGGCGAGCTGGAACTGGTTGACGGCGGCACGCTCGCGCACTCGTTCGCAGGGCGCAAGCCGATTCAGTTGTAAACGCATCATCTGATCAACGCCAAAACTGTAGGAGCCGGCTTGCTGGCGAACGCGGTATGTCATCGGAAGATTTTATGTTGATCAATCCGACGCCTTCGCGGGCAAGCGCGCTCCTACACCGTCATACACCGCCCATCAATGTTCAACGGGACTGATGGCGGCTATCGGGGCAGGCTTTACTTATCCGTCAATGCAAACTCGGTCAGGCAGAACGTCGGGATTTCCATGTCGCGCAGGCGTTGTGAACCGCCCAGCTCCGGCAAATCGATGATCGCAGCGGCTTCATGGACCTTGGCGCCCATGCGGCGGATCAGGTTGGCGGCGGCGACCAGGGTGCCGCCGGTGGCGATCAGGTCATCGAACATCACCACCGAATCCCCGTCGCACAGGCTGTCGGCGTGAACTTCCAGCAGCGCTTCCCCGTACTCGGTCTGATAGGCCTCTGCCAGCACGTCGGCCGGCAATTTTCCCTGCTTGCGAAACAGCACCAGAGGCTTGTTCAGTTCGTAGGCGACGATCGAGCCAATCAGAAACCCGCGCGCGTCCATGGCGCCGACGTGGGTGAACTCGGCATCGATGTAACGCTGGATGAAACTGTCGATGACAAGGCGCAGGGCCTTGGGTGACTGAAACAGCGGAGTGATATCACGGAAAATCACGCCGGGCTTGGGGAAGTCCACCACAGGGCGGATGAGGGATTTGATGCTGACTTCGTCGAAAATCATAAGGATCTCGGGCAGGACATGACACAAAAGACGCCAGTCTAAGCCCGCCCGGATCATCATGCATCAGCTTTCCAGCGATCCCCCGGCCAGCGCGCAGAGCTGAATCGGGTCGAGGATGTGGATTTCCTTGCCCTCGGCGGCGATCAACTCGTTCTGCTGAAAGCGCGTGAACACCCGGGACACGGTTTCCACCGCCAGGCCCAGGTAGTTGCCGATCTCGTTGCGCGACATGCTCAGGCGGAACTGGTTGGCGGAGAACCCCCGGGCGCGGAAGCGGGCGGAGAGATTGACCAGAAAGGTGGCGATGCGCTCGTCGGCGGTTTTCTTCGAGAGCAGCAGCATCATCTGTTGGTCATCGCGGATTTCCCGGCTCATCACCCGCATCAACTGGCGACGCAATTGCGGCAGTTGCACCGACAACTCGTCCAGCCGGTCGAAGGGGATTTCGCACACCGAGGTAGTTTCAAGCGCCTGCGCCGTAACGGGATACGCCTCGGCGTCCATCCCGGACAGCCCGACCAGTTCACTGGGCAGATGAAAGCCGGTGAGTTGCTCTTCGCCGCTGTCGCTGAGGCTGAAGGTTTTCAGCGCGCCGGAGCGTACGGCGTAGACGGAAGCGAAGGTGTCGCCCTGGCGAAACAGGACATCGCCTTTCTTCAACGGGCGGCCGCGTTTGACGATTTCGTCCAGTGCATCCATGTCTTCCATGTTCAATGAAAGCGGAAGGCACAACGGGGCCAGGCTGCAATCCTTGCAGTGAGCCTGGGTGTGAGCGCGCAGTTTGACTGGCTCAGACATCGGGTAATTCCTTTTGCAGAAACACACATAAGTCGTAAGGGTAACCCACGGGTCAACAGCCCGACTACCACGCGCCTTCCATGGCCAGAAATGATTCCTCCGCATCAGGCGTAACGTTCCTACATTACCTGGGCCTATATCACCCGGGCTTATATCACCTGGGAATAGCGCTGACGGTTATCTGCGCCCAGATAGGCGTCGAACACCTTGCAGATCGAGCGCACCAGCAGTCGTCCCGTCGGGGTGACGGTGATGCCTGTCGGGCCCAGATGAATCAGGCCGTCCATAGCTATGGTCAGCAATTGCGGCCACTGCTCGCGGAAGTATTCCCGAAAGTGGATGGAAAATTCGTTCTCGACGGGGGCGAAATCAAGGCGGCAATGGCAGATCAGCTGGCTGATGATGGTGCGCCGCAACTGATCGTCTTTGTTGCAACGCAAGCCGCGCTTGGTCGCCAGTTGGTCGCTGGCCAGCAGGGTCTGGTACCCGGTGAGATCACTGGTGTTCTGCGCATACAGCTCGCCGATCTGGCTGATGGCCGAGACGCCGAGGCCGATGAGGTCGCAGTGGCCATGGGGGGTGTAGCCCTGGAAATTGCGCCGTAACGTGCCTTCTTCCTGAGCGATGGCCAGGTCATCATCGGGCAGGGCAAAGTGGTCCATGCCGATGTAGCGATAGCCCGCGCCGGTCAGTTGCTCGATGGTGCGCTGGAGCATGTCCAGCTTCTGTTCCGGGCTGGGCAACTGCGCCGTGTCGATCCGCCGCTGAGGTGGGAAGCGCTCGGGCAGGTGGGCGTAGTTGAACACCGAAAGCCGGTCGGGCTGCAGGGCGATTACGTGCTCGACCGTGCGGGCGAAACCCTCTGGCGTCTGCAGCGGCAGGCCATAGATGAGGTCGATGTTCACCGAGCGAAATTGCAGGGTGCGTGCGGCTTCGACGATGGCGCGGGTCTCTTCCAGGCTCTGCAAACGGTTGATCGCGCGCTGCACCAGCGGATCGAGGTCCTGCACGCCGAGACTGACGCGGTTGAAGCCCAGCTCGCGCAACAGGCCCATGGTTGACCAGTCTGCCTCGCGCGGGTCGATCTCGATGCCGTAGTCGCCGGAGTGGTCATCCAGCAGGGTGAAGTGCTGGCGCAAATGCGCCATGAGCTGCCGCAGTTCGAGGTGACTGAGAAAGGTCGGGGTGCCGCCGCCGAAGTGCAATTGCTCGACCACCTGACGATCATCGACGTGGGCGGCAATCAGGCTGATCTCGCGCTCCAGGCGTTGCAGATAGGCCTGGGCGCGACCGCGGTCCTTGGTGATGACTTTGTTGCAGGCGCAGTAGTAGCAAATGTTGGCGCAGAACGGGATGTGCACGTAAAGCGATAATTGCCGCGACGCCTTGCGACTGTCACGCAGCGCCTGCAGCAGGTCGAAGGCGCCAACCTGCGTATGAAATTGCACGGCGGTGGGGTAGGACGTGTAACGCGGCCCTGTCAGATCGTAGCGGCGGATGAGTTCAGAATCCCAACGAAGGTCGTCGAGCATGGGGGTGTTCCCGAGAAGGATGGCGGTGCAGGAAGTGTAGGGAGGCCGCAGGCGAGGCCATTGATCTGGGTCAATGGATGGGGGGCAGCGATGACTCGTGGGCCATGCCTTCATGATTCGTGGCGGGATTCATCTCGTGATTCATCTCGTGATTCATCCCGTGATTCATCGTGTGATGCGGGTGCCCCATCAGCCACTGTTGATGGGGGCCGGGGAGTGTCCACAGGCCGAACAGAATCACCAGCAACCCGCCGGCCACGCGCACGCTGCGCCGACGGAGCAGGGCGGTGATGCGCTCGGCGGCCAGCCCGGTGGCGAGCAGCACCGGCCAGGTGCCGACGCCGAATGCGAACATCAATAACGCGCTGTGCAGCGCATCGCCCTGGCTCGCCGACCACAGCAGCGTGCTGTAAACCAGCCCGCATGGCAGCCAGCCCCACACCGCGCCCAGCAGCAAGGCCCGGGGCATCGTCGACACCGGCATCAGGCGGCTGGCCAGCGGTTGCAGGTAACGCCAAATCCAGCGGCCCAGGCCTTCGATGCGGGTCAGGCCGCTCCACCATCCGGCCAGGTACAGACCCATGGTGATCATCAGCAACCCCGCGATCACCCGCAACAGCATGGCCCCCGGGCTGTTGGCGGCGGCCCAGCCGAGCATGCCGATCAGCAATCCTGCGCAGGCGTAGCTGAAAACACGCCCGACGTTGTAGGCCATCAACAGGCGCAGGCGTCGTCCGCGTTGCTCCTTTGGGATGGCAAAGGTGAGCGCGCCCATCAGACCGCCACACATGCCCAGGCAATGGCCGCCGCCGAGCAGGCCCAGCACGAGGGCGGAGAGGAGTTGGGGGAGGAGGTCAGACATCGGCGAGACCTGGAAGTCCTGCGCTGTTTGTGCCGGCCTCTTCGCGGGCAAGCGCGCTCCTACAGGGGATCGCATTCCAATGTAGGAGCGCGCTTGCCCGCGAAGGCGTAAGCACGGACGACCAATATGCGTTGGATGTACCAACCTCTTCGCGGGCAAGCGCGCTCCTACACCGATCAGCAGCGAACGATGAGCTCTCGTGGCAGGCCCTGGTCTTTCCCGGCTGAGGTCCTACTCGGACCAGACCAGACAGATCAGCTCTGCCCATGACCTTCAGCCAGGAAGTCCTCGCGCACCAACCCGTGCCGCTGCATTTTTTCATTCAGCGTGCGGCGGGGCAGTTGCAGTTCGTTCATGACCGCCTTGATGTCGCCCCGGTGCCGTCTCAGTGCCGAGCGAATGCAGTGGGCTTCGAACGCTTCCTGCTGAGCCACCAGCGACTGACCCGCCGGGATGCCTTCTGCCGCGGGACCGTCCAGCCCCAGCACTTGGCGCTCGGCCGCATTCGCCAGCTCGCGCACGTTCCCCGGCCAGTCGTGACTGAGCAGATGAATCAGCTGTTCACCGCTCAATACCGGCGCGCTTCGGCCGAGGCGCTCCGCCGCATTTCGCGAAAAGTGGCTGAACAGCATCGGGATGTCTTCTCGCCGCTCGCGCAGCGGTGGCAGGCGCAGTTCGGCGATGTTCAGCCGATAGGCCAGGTCCTCGCGGAAACGCCCGGCCCTGGCTTCGTCCAGCAGATCGGGCTTGGTCGCGGCAATGATGCGCACATCAATGTCGATGCTCTGGTTCGACCCCAGTCGCTCGATCCGCCGCTCCTGAATCACCCGCAGCAATTTCACTTGCTGAGCCAGCGGCATGCTTTCGATCTCGTCGAGAAACACCGTGCCGCCGTGGGCGTACTCCAGTTTGCCGATTCGCTTGCCCTGGGCGCCGGTGAACGCGCCGCTTTCGTGGCCGAACAGCTCGGCTTCGAACAGCTGTTCCGGAATCGCCGCGCAGTTGACCGCCACGAAGGGCTTATCGGCTCGGGGCCCGAAATCATGCAGGCAACGCGCGACCATTTCCTTGCCGCTCCCGGTCTCTCCGCGAATCAGCACATTGACCGGCAGTGGCGAGAGGTCCAGGACCTGCCGCCGAAGGGTCTGCATCGTTGGAGACATACCCAGCAGCGTTGCATCCAGGCGCGAGCGATTATCCGCCCGTTCATGCAGCGCGCGGTTTTCCAGCACCAGCGCGCGTTTCTCCAGTGCCCGGCGCAAACTGCCGAGCAGGGTCTCCGGAGTGAACGGCTTCTCGAGAAAATCATAGGCGCCGTCACGCATGGCGTCCACGGCCATCGGCACGTCACCGTGGCCGGTCAGCAAGATCACCGGCAAATCGCAATCCCGCCGCTGCACCTCGGCCAGCAACTGCAAACCATCCATGCCGGGCATGCGCACATCGCTGAGGATCACCCCGGGAAAGTGCTCCGGCAGCTGCGCCAGGCATTCCTCGGCACGGCTGAACAGGCGCACCTCGAACCCCGACAGCGTGAGCCACTGCTCCACCGCTTCTCGAATGGGCGCCTCGTCGTCTACCACGATCACCGAATTCAGCATGGGGCGTCGGCCTCCGGGGCCCTGGTCAGACAGAAGAAAAACCGCGCGCCGTTATTGACGTTCTCGGCGCTGAGCCGGCCGCCCAGCTCATGGACGATGGCAAACGAAACCGCGAGCCCCAGGCCCAGGCCGTCGCCCACCGGTTTGGTGGTGAAAAACGGATCGAAGACATTGGCCAAGTGCGCTTCGGCAATTCCGCCGCCACTGTCGATGACGGAAATGCACCAGTGCTCGCCGTGTTCTTCGATGCGGATTTCCAGCCGCTTGAGCGGTTTATCGCCCATCGCGTCCAGGGCGTTGTGCATCAGGTTGATCAGCACCTGCTCCAGTCGAATCGCGTCGCCGCGCACCCAGGCCGGACGTGTCAGGTCGAGCACGCAGCAGACGCGCTCTTCGCGAATCCGCGCATCCAGCAACAGCAGCGCCTGATCGACCACCGTGGCCAGATCAAGGCGTTCGCGCAGGCCACTGGGGCTTTTGCGGGCGAAAGTTTTCAGGTGGCCGGTGAGCGCGGCCATGCGCGTCAGTTGCTGATCCAGCAGGCTCAACGCCTTGTACGCGTCATCGACACGGCCATGCTCCAGCAACAGGCGCAGGGTCGCGAGTTGCATGCGCTGCGCCGTCAGCGGCTGGTTGATTTCGTGGGCGAGGGCGGCGGACATCTGGCCGAGGGCCGCCAGCTTGGTCGACTGCACCAGACCGTCCTGGGCGGTTTGCAGGTCCCGCGTGCGTTCGTCGACCAATCGTTCGAGCTCTTCGCGACTGCGCTGACGCACCCGGCCAAGTCGCCAGCGCTGATAGAGAAACAGCCCGAGGAACACCAGCGTCAGCCAGATGCCTGCCGCCGCAAGACCGGCATTGCGCTCGTCTTCACTGGCAGGCTGAGGTTTGCGCAGCAGGTGCAGGGTCCAGCCCTCGCTTGGCAGCGGCATTGACTGCCACAAGAAGTCCGCCTGCTCGTTGGGCGCGTCAACGCGGCTGAGGTGGCTGTTCTCGCCGAACGTACGCAGCGGCTCCTGGTGTAAGGGTGTCAGCGGCTGCTTATCGTACTGACGCGTGCTGGCCAGTTCGGCGCGGTCCTGATCGGTGAGTGGTCGCAGGGCCCGATAGCGCCAGCCCGGCTGGTTGGCGATGAAGACGATGCCCTTGGCGTCACTGACCAGCAGCAGGTCATCGTTTTGCGCCCAGGTGTGTTCCAGGTCCGGAAATTCCAGCTTGACCACCATCGCGCCGATGAACTGCCCGGCCTCGTCGCGCACCGCGTTCGACAGGAAGTAACCCGGGATGCCGCTGGTCACGCCGACGGCATAAAAGCGCCCGACACCGGTGGAGCGGGTTTGTGTGAAGTAGGGGCGGAAGCCGTAGTTGTGGCCCACATAGCTGCTCGGCAGACGCCAGTTGCTGGCGCCGACGGCCAAGCCGTTGCGGTCGAGCAGTTCGAGGGTGGAGGACTGGGCAGCGCCGTTGATCTGCTCCAGTTTGAGATTGAGCGCCTGGGTGGTATCGGCGCTAACCGGTCCGCTCAGCGCCGCCCGCAGTTGCGGATCAAGGGCCAGAACGGCCGGCAGTGCCCGGTAACGCTCGATCAGGGTTTGCAGCGTATTGGCATAGAGCGCCAGTCGATCCCTGGAACGTTCGGCATCGTCTTCCACGCCGTGCCGCTGAGCCTGATGCATCGCCAGCGTCGCCGCGATGACGGCCCCGGCGAGGATCAGCAACACATAGAGCACAAGGCGGACGGAACGGGGCATGGGCATGACCTCCTTTCAGTGGCTGGTGCATTCGCCCCGGATTCCTGCCTTACAGCAAGTTAAACGTCGTCTCTTTCACATTCTCCGAATCCAGGCCGATCATCAGCTTGAACTCGCCCGCTTCGGCCGCGTACTTCAGCGAAGGGTTGAAGAATTTCAGGTCTTCCTCGGTCAGGGTGAAGCTCACGGATTTCTCTTCGCCTGGGTTCAGCATGACCTTCTGGAAGTTCTTCAGCTCCTTCACAGGACGGCTGATGGAAGCGGCCACATCGCGCAGGTACAGCTGAACCACGGTCTCACCGGCGACCTTGCCGGTGTTCTTGACCATGACGCTGGCGGTCAGCTTGTCCTTGCGGGTCATCTTGTTGATCGACAGGGTGATGTCCGAGACGCTGAACTGCGTGTAGCTCAGGCCGTAACCGAACGGGAACAGCGGGCTGGTCGGCTCTTCGAAGTAGTTCGAGGTGTAGTTCGAATCATTCGGGCGGTACGGACGACCGGTGTTCAGGTGATTGTAGTAGGCCGGCACCTGACCCACGGAACGCGGGAAGGTCATCGGCAGTTTGCCGGACGGGTTGTAGTCGCCGAACAGCACGTCAGCCAGGGCGTTGCCGCCCTCGGTGCCGAGGAACCAGCTTTCCACCATGGCGTCGGCCAGCTCGTTTTCTTCGCCCAGGGCCAGCGGCCGGCCGTTCATCAATACCAGCACCAACGGTTTGCCCGTGGCCTTGAGCGCGCGGATCAGGTCTCGTTGACGGCCCGGGATCACCAGGTCGACACGGCTCGCCGCCTCGTGGGACATGTTGCGCGACTCACCGACCACCGCGACCACCACGTCCGCCTGCTGCGCGGCTTTTACCGCTTCGTCGATCATCTCCTGCTCGGGACGCGGGTCGATGGCGATCTGGTCGTCCATCTTGTTCAGGTAAGTGATGGCGTGCTGGTTGTCGGTGACGTTGGAGCCCAGCGCATAAACCAGCTTGGCTTTGTCGCCGACTGCCGCTGCAATGCCGTCGTAGGCATTGACGGTCTGACGCGCCAGACCGGCCGCCGACCAGCTGCCCATCATGTCGAGCGAGCTTTTGGCCAGCGGACCGATCACGGCGATGGTGCCTTGCTTCTTCAGCG
This sequence comes from Pseudomonas sp. NPDC078416, assembly GCF_050268485.1. Taxonomy (NCBI): domain Bacteria; kingdom Pseudomonadati; phylum Pseudomonadota; class Gammaproteobacteria; order Pseudomonadales; family Pseudomonadaceae; genus Pseudomonas; species Pseudomonas sp. NPDC078416. The sequence goes on from NZ_JBNNGV010000004.1 coordinate 94,649, forward strand.
GCAGGGTGTCGTTCTGGTTCTTCAGCAGCACGATGCTCTTGCGCGCAACATCGCGGGCTTCGGCACGGTGCAAACGGTTCTCGGCGTTACGGTCGGCCGGGTCATCGACCGCCGCGCCGATGCGCAGGTACGGATTGGCGAACAGGCCCATTTCCCACTTGGCGCCGAGCACTTCACGCACGGCATTGTCGACTTCTTTCTCCGACACTTCGCCGCTCTTCACCAGCCCCGGCAGTTCTTCGCCGTAGGCCTTGTCGTTCATGCTCAGGTCGACACCGGCCTTGATCGCCAGCTTGGCCGCTTCGCGGAAGTCCTTGGCCACGCCGTGGTCGATCAATTCCTTGATTGCGCCGTGGTCGCTGACGGTTACGCCCTTGAAACCCCAATCCCTGCGCAAGACATCCTGCAGCAGCCAGGCGTTGGACGTGGAAGGCACGCCGTTGATGGAATTGAGCGCGATCATTACGCCGCCCGCGCCGGCATCAATGGAGGCGCGATACGGCGGCAGGTAATCCTGCTGCATGCGCACCGGGCTCATGTCGACGGTGTTGTAGTCGCGACCGCCCTCGACCGCGCCATACAGCGCGAAATGTTTGACCACCGCCATGATGCTGTTGGGCGCCTGCATGCTGGTGCCCTGAAACGCGCGGGTCATGGTGGCGGAGATGCGCGACACCAGATAGGTGTCTTCGCCGAAGCCTTCGGAGCTGCGGCCCCAACGCGCGTCACGGGTGATGTCGACCATGGGCGCGAAAGTCATGTCCACGCCGTCGGCGGCGGCTTCGATCGCCGACACGCGACCGGTGCGGGTGATGGCGTTCATGTCCCAGGTCGACGCGAGGCCCAGACTGATCGGGAATACGGTGCGCTGGCCGTGGACGACGTCATAGGCGAAGAACATGGGGATCTTGTTGCGGCTGTGCCCGGCAGCGTCCTGCATCGCGCGGTTATCCGGCAGCACGACGGAGTTGAACGTGCCGCCGATGCGGCCTGCGGTGATTTCCTTGAGAATTTCCGGCTTGGGCATCTCCGGGCCGATGCTGATCAGGCGCAGTTGACCGATCTTCTCGTCGAGGGTCATTTGCTTCATCAGGTTGGCGATGAATGCATTCTTGGCTGGCAGCGTGGAAGCGGTGCCGACGCCGTTGGTGGCGCTTTCGGCCCAGGCGGACTGACTGACCAGGCCGATGACGAGACTCAGTAAACACAGCTTATTCATGAATGGTTTTCTCAAGGCGTTGCCGGCAACTCGCGCGTAATACCGGTCAGCCATTGTTGTAGGTGTCGAACCTTTGGTTTTTATTGTCGTCAGGACGGCAACGTCGCTGAACTCCTGCCTCATATGAGCATCAGTAGCGCAACGAGTTTTATCTGATTGTGGCCCGGCAATCCAGAGCCCTGACAACGCGATGGGGCGGGATTATGCCGGGGATCGTCCGGTTTGGCTAAAGTCATGACTGACAGGACTAACTATTGATGAGTACAGGGAGCACGCACGCCATGCAAATAGAGCGTTATGACCACAGCCGGGGCAGTCGTTACAAATTGTCACTGGCGTTGATGATGCTGCTGACGACCCTGTTGTCTGGCTGCGGGATCAACAACATTCCGACCTATGATGAGCAGGTCAAGGCTGCCTGGGCCCAGGTGCAGAACCAGTATCAACGCCGCGCCGACCTGATCCCCAATCTGGTGGAAACGGTGAAGGGCTACGCCAAGCAAGAGCAGGACACCCTGACCGCCGTTATCGAAGCGCGGGCCAAGGCGACGTCCATTCAGGTAGACGCCAGCACCTTGAACGATCCGGCCAAGCTCAAGCAGTTCCAGGACGCACAAGGTCAGCTGACCGGCGCATTGAGCCGCCTGATGGTGGTCTCGGAGCGCTATCCGGACCTGAAATCCAACCAGAACTTCCTCGCGCTGCAATCACAGCTTGAAGGCACGGAAAACCGTATCGCGGTGGCCCGTCGCGACTTCATCACGGCGGTCGAGCGTTACAACACCGAGATCCGCACTTTCCCTGGCCGTCTGTGGCATACCGTGATGTACAGCGATCTGCCAGTGCGCCCGAACTTCGAAGCCACTGCCGCTGACGCTGACAAAGCGCCGCAAGTGAAATTCTGATGGGACGCGCGCGCCGGGGAGTGCTGGTCGCGTTACTGACGATGTCGGTGGGTGTGTTTGCCCAGTGGGCGCAAGCCGACCTCACGTTTCCGCCGCTGACCGGGCGCGTCGTCGACACCGCCGGGATGATCGACGGCCCGAGCAAAGAGCATCTCGAACAGATGCTGCGCGCGCACGAAGAACTGACCACCGAGCAAGTGGTGGTGGTTACCTTGCCTGATTTACAGGGTTCGACCATTGAGGACTACGGCTACCAGTTGGGTCGTCACTGGGGCATCGGGCAGAAGGGCAAGGACAACGGCGCCCTGTTGGTGGTCGCCCGGGACGAGCGCAAGGTGCGCATCGAAGTGGGTTACGGCCTGGAAGATCGCCTGACGGATGCGCAGTCATCGGTGATCATCAATCAGATCATTACCCCGGCGTTCCGGAAGGGTGATTTCGTCGGCGGTATCAGCAAAGGCGCCGAAGCGATGGTGCAGGTGCTCGGCGGCGATCCTCTTGCCGAGCCCGCGGTCGGCGCAACCGGCAGCGCTGCCGCCAGCGAGGACCAAGGCGTCGACTGGAAAGTGACCCTGCTGTTTCTGGTGCTGTTCGTGGTCATCAGTTACATCAGCGCCCGTTCCGGGCGGGGCAGGTCGATCGGCTCAGGCGGCGGCTTTGGTGGTATCGGTTCCGGCGGCTCTGGCGGCTTCAGCTCTGGCAGCTCGGGCTCGGGCTCGGGCTCGGGCTCGGGCTCGGGCGGTATGCGTGGTGGCGGTGGTGGATTTGGCGGGGGCGGTGCCTCCGGTGGCTGGTAGTCGAACGCTCAGGAAGGGTTTGCGTGCATGACATTGCTCAATAAAGACGAACAGCAGCGGGTTGCCCACGCCATCGAGACCGTCGAGCGTCAGACCGACGCGGAACTGGTGACGGTGCTGGCCACCAGCGCTGATGACTACACCTACGTGCCGCTCATCTGGGCCGGGGTCGTCGCGTTACTGGTGCCGGGGCTGATCAGCCTGCTGACGGGCTGGTTCAATGCCAATCATTTGCTGCTGGCGCAGGTTGTTACGTTCATCGTCGTGGCGCTGGTGTGCCGGTTGCCCGGTATCACCACGCGGCTGGTGCCTGTCCGCGTGCGGCACTGGCGGGCGGGCAATCTCGCCCGTCGGCAGTTTCTCGAACAGAACCTGCACGCCACCGCCAATGGCACCGGCGTGCTGATTTTTGTCAGCGAGGCCGAGCGTTATGTCGAGATCATCGTCGACGACGGCATTGCCCGACGTGTGGACAACGAGGTCTGGCGCGCGATGGTCGAGACGTTCACCAAGCAGGTCAAGGACGGCCGGATTCTGGAAGGGTTCGTAGGGTGCATCCGTTCTTGTGGCGACGTGCTGAGCGAGCAAGTGCCGGTGACCCAGGCGCGCAATGAGTTGCCGAACCGGTTGGTGGTTTTAGACTGAGTCTTGCTTGATCGCTGCAGCGCAGATCTCCGCAGGCCATACGGCTTTCTGTAGGAGCCGGCTTGCTGGCGAACCCGATTGAGCCGTCAATATTGCAGCGCCTGACCAGACGTATTCGCCAGCAAGCCGGCTCCCACAGAAGGGTATCGCTGTGCGACCGCGTGTTGTCAGGAAATGATCGTTCCCGCGCTCTGCGTGGGAATGCCTCCACAGACGCTCTGCGTGGGAATGCCTCCACAGACGCTCTGCGTCCCGGTTGTCGAAGAGCGTCAGAGGCTGCGCCACCACGTGGAGCGTGGGGACGATCCTCCGTAGATCACCAAACGCGTTCGTCAGTCAGCCGGCCACAAATGCATGTACTCCTCAATTAATTGCACCTGCTGCGTACGACCCGCCTAAAATAGCGCCTCGCATTTCCGCTCCCGAGGCGCTTTCCGATGTCCGTTACCGCACCCGCCACCCTTCCTGCGCAGGATCACCGCGCTCAGTTCCTGAGTCTGCTTGACACCTGCCTGACGCAAAATTCGCTGATCAAACTGGTGCTGGCCAAGTACGTCGGAAGCGAAGCGGAGTTGCAGCGGGTCATCATCAAGCCCGTCACGGTCAAGGATCAGCCGTGCCTGTCCTTCGTTTATCGCTACAAGACCCGCGACATCACCAAGAACCACCCCCTCGCCGAGGCGCAGACGCTGATCGCCAGCCTGCTGCCCGAGTCCTTCAAGAACGCTCATCTGCTGTCGCTCACCGATGAAGTGCAGCTGGAGTTCAGCAAGAAGGGCAAGAGCACGCTGTTCCGCAACAAGGCTCAGCAGGAGCGCGAAGCCCCAACCGCCGAGCATGACCGCGAGAAAAAGCGTTATCTGGAACTGAGCCGGCCATTCCTGACCGATCTGGGCGTGACCAACAAGCAACACGAGCTGATCCCGGCGATGTCGCGCAAGTGGAAGCAGATCAACAAGTTCATCGAGGTGTTTTCCCACGCGCTGGCGACCTCACCGATCAAGCTGGACCAGCCGGTGACGGTCGCGGATTTCGGTTCGGGGAAGGGCTATCTGACCTTCGCCATCCACGACTACTTGCGCAACACCTTGCAGGCCGAAGGCAATGTGACCGGCGTCGAGTTGCGTGAGGACATGGTCACCCTGTGCAACAACGCCGCCGCGCGGCTTGAGCATCCGGGGCTGGTGTTCAAGTGCGGTGACGTGCGTTCGGTGGCGCCCAGCGAACTGGACGTGATGATCGCCTTGCACGCCTGCGACATCGCCACCGATTACGCGATTCACACCGGCATCCGCTCGGGCGCCTCGATCATCATGTGCTCGCCGTGCTGCCACAAACAGATCCGCCTGCAGATCCAGAGCCCGATGCTGCTCAAGCCGATGCTGCAATACGGTTTGCACATGGGCCAGCAGGCCGAAATGGTCACCGATGCCCTGCGCGCGTTGCTGCTGGAAGCGTGCGGTTATGAAACCAAGGTCTTCGAGTTCATCTCCCTGGAGCACACCAACAAGAACAAGATGATTCTGGCGGTCAAGCGCGCTACCCCGGCGGATCCTGCTGAATTGCTGGCGAAGATTCAGGAGCTGAAAGTGTTCTACGGTATTCAGGAGCAGTGCCTGGAGCGCTTGCTCCAGGCGGACGGTCTGATCGGCTAAATGCGAGCGGCAGCAACCGGCTTGGGTGCAATCACCGCCGTTTTGCGCCCGATGGCCAGCGTGACCACGACACCGGCGGCGAAGACCCAAGTCGTCGGATCAATGTGCTCGCCGAAAAACAGCGCCGAGAAGGCCATGGTGAAGAACAGCTGCACCAGCTGAATCTGGCTGACCCGCGCGATGCCGCCCATCGCCAGCCCGGCGTACCAGGCGAAGAAACCGATGAATTGCGAGAACAGCGACACGTAGCCGAAGGCCCACCAAGTGCCGGGGGAAATCGGGCCCTGGTGCTGCCATGCCAGATAGCTGACGGGCACGATCAACACCGGGATTGAAATCACCAGCGCCCAGCAGATCACCTGCCAGCCACCCATCTCCTTGGCCAGGCGCCCACCTTCGGCATACCCCAGCCCGCCAATCGCCACCGCGGCGACCATGAGCAAATCACCGGCCTGAAGATTGCCGGCGCCGCTGATCAGCGCGTAACCCAACACCAGAACGCTGCCCATGGCCGCGCAGGCCCAGAAGGCTTTCGACGGGCGCTCGTGGGAGAGCCAGGCGGCGTAAATGGCGACCAGCAGCGGTTGCAGGCCATTGACCAATGCGCCGTGGGAGGCGGGCAGGGTTTTCATCGCCCAGGCCGACAGCACCGGGAACCCGACGATCACCCCCAGCGCGACCACCATCAGCGCCTTGAACTGCGCGCGGGTCGGCCATTTTTCTTTGCGCCACAGCAGTAACGCCGCCGCCGGCACCGCCGCGAACAGGGCGCGGCCCAGCCCGTTGAGCAAGGGATGGATTTCCTGCACCACGATGCGGGTCATGGGCAGTGTCAAACTGAAGATCACCACGCCGATCAGTCCGAGGACCATGCCGGTGTTTTCACGAGAGGACATAGTGGGGCGTGCCTTGTTCTTGTTGGTGCGAAACGCACGCTTATTCAGCCACAGAACCGCAGCGGCGGGCCTTTACAGATGCGCGCGGAATCGTCCGTACACTTTCTGCGTTAATCTTGCGGCGCTCAAACCGGCCTCTTCCCGGCTGAAGCCGGTCCTGCATCTGGATTGCGTGCATTGACCGGGACTGGCGGGCGTCCTCATTGTAGGACCGGCTTTAGCCGGGAATCGTGTACGGGTGGCAAGGGTGGAAATGCCGTTTTCGAGGATTTTGTGGCTGCGGACTGAATCGTTCTAAATGTTGGTGCAGAAGTTGAATGCAACGTTGCTGCAACAGTTTGAAGGTCAAATTGATGCCGTCGAATTCAGCCAGGAGAACCATCGTGTCGGTTATCGAAAAATGGGCGTTGCAGGGTGTCGTGTTATTCCTTTTCGCATGGATGGCAACGGCGGCGGCTCAATGGTCAGGCAGCGTCGTGCACACGACGAGCAGCGACCGACTCGCCGCCCTCAGCAGCATGCGCCTGACCACCGAATCGGTCGCCACCAGCGTCAATAAACACACGCAGGGTGGGGCAGTGGTGGTGGGGTCGTTGTCGGAAGGTAACGAGTAAAGGGCAACGGCTGGGAAGATTGGAAGCGATCCCCCTCAGCTCTTCTTTAACTCCAACGCTTCCTTAAACCGCGCCACCGGCACCGCAAGCGTGGGATCGCCCAGCGGGTGGGTGGTGGCGTTGAAGAATGTCAGCTCGATGTTCTGCCCTTCAAACAGTTCGCTGTAGCGGCGTTTCTGATGCTGGATGAAGGCGTCACTGCGCGGCAGCACTGAGATGGCGACGCGTTTGGGACGGGCCTGGAGGATGGCGTTGAGGATGTGTCGATCCTGTTTGCCCAGCGAGTGGCCGAAGACGCACAGTGCGCCCTCATGCTGCGCCAGTTGGCCGTGGCAAAACGACAGATAGTCCGAACCGCGGATGATCTTCATCTTGTCGTCGCTGCGCCCTTCGCAGACAAACAGCGGCACATCCTCCAGCGCGTTGATCGCGAAACTGCCCAGCAGCGTGCTCTCCGAGGACATCAGCTTGCGCGCCGTGCCATCGAAGTTCTTCACCAGGTGCATGCCGCCGTGCAGGTACAAAATGCGCGTTGCGTGGCTGTCGGTGCGGTGCAGGTTGAATATTGCATCGTCGTCGAAGAGGTCATCGAACGGCTGCGCGCCATGCATCGCCGCCCAGTACGCCAGCAGGTCGTAATTGGTCGAATACACCGTCTGGTACTGGCTCAGGGCTTCGCTGATCCTGGCGATGGTCGTCGCTTCCATCAGGCGCCAGGGAATATGCGCCGAGCGGATGCCGTGAATCAGGGCTTCCTTGATCGCGAAATAGCGATTTCGTGGCGATGACGAACCAATCGTCAGTGCCGCATTGACCCGCATGGCGACTTTCAAGCCGCTGAGCACGGGCTCGAAATTCTCCGTTTCCATGGATTTGAACAGTGCCAGCTCGGTGGCGCTCAAGGGTTTGTTGCGCGTGGTCTGCGCCAGCTCGAACAGCGAGTCGTAGGCGAAGTTCTTCCACACGGCAAGACTGGCGCCGTTACCCAGCAGCAATCCCGAGCAGGGAGTGGCGGCTTGCAGGGTGTTCCAGTCGGCCAGTTCGGCATCAAAATCCGTGAATTCCATCATCTCGCTTCGCTTTCAGGTGAGCAGGTACTGACCAGACGCCAGAACGGAGGGGACTTATAGAAACCCAGGTCAGCGTTGTCAACGCGGCATCCCGGCTTCCACCCATTTTGAGAAGGGAGCCGCCGGTCTCGGTAATGCCTATAGAGTGAATGGCGGGTGTAAGGTTTTATCCGACAATCCATAACACTCTCTTGAATGAGGGGAGATCACCATGCATACCGCACTGCTCAGCAAGACGCACTTCAACGGCTACGATGTGATCAACGTGAATAACGGTCCCTGGCGGGTCTGCACCCATCACGATCGATTAGGCTCGTTTTCCACCCGAGAAGAAGCCATGGCGTTCGCGGCCTCCTTGCCTGCTTATCAAGAGCGAACGGCGTTGGCACCTGCCACTAAAGCGCACTAATGCTGCGAAATGCCGCCCGTTGAGCTTCGGTTACACCGGAGCTCAATCAGGTGGATAACAACTTGTGAACTGCACTATCTGTTTGCGAAGTTTCATGCAGCCTGCACGATTTCCAGTTGTACCTGTTTTTCTAAGGGTTTGATTAATCGAGCTTTTCAATACTTCGCGATATCGGCACGCTCGATGCAACTCTCATCACGAACCTGCAGGGTCGGCAATTAGATCGATCCGCTTACCGTGATCCAGAGGAAACCCCTATGAACGCCATCGAACTGTTGAAAGCCGACCACGAACGCGTAAAAGCCATCTTGACCCAACTGAGTGAGTCGACCGAGCGCGGCGTTAAAAAACGCACCGACTTGCTGGCCAAGCTGGAAATGGAAATCATCATCCATACGAAGATTGAAGAAGAAATTCTCTATCCGGCGTTCAAAGAGGCGGGCGGCAAAGAGCAGGACATCATGTACTACGAAGCCAAGGAAGAGCACCGCACCGTCGACGCTCTGGTGCTGCCGGACCTCAAGCAAACTGACCCTGCCACCCCGGAGTTTTCCGGTCGTGTGAAAGTGGTCAAAGAGCTGCTGGAGCACCACATCGAGGAAGAAGAGGAAGAGATGTTCCCGCAAGCTGAAAAGCTGCTGGGTAAGAAGAAGCTGGAAGAGCTGGGTGCGCAGATGGAAGCGATGAAGGCTGAGTACAAGAAGTCCCTGTCGTCGCCGAGCCTTGCGGCGTAAGCGTTGATGGCATGAACAAGCCCGGAGTTTTCCGGGCTTTTTTGTGGGTGACTGTTTGTGCCTGTATGCCGGGCGGAGATTTGACCAGCACCCTGGTTCCGCTCAAGCCTGCTGCAGCACTTTCAATGTGGCGGATGCGCAACCGACCTATTCCCGGCTGAAGCCGGTCCTACATTTGATTGCGTGCGTTCAGCAGTACTGGCGGCGAGCCCATTGTAGGACTGGCTTTAGCCGGGAAGGGGGCAGGCGGCACACTGCAAAATTGATAGCGACCACACATGCGTCTTCCCGGCTGAAGCCGGTCCCACATTTGAATTGCGTGCATTCAGTGGGGCTGTCGGCGGACTCCATTGTGGGACCGGCTTTAGCCGGGAAATCGTCAGCCGACACGCTGCAAAATCGATAGTGAACTCACTTGCCGCTTCCCGGCTAAAGACGGCCCCCCTAAAAACGCGAGCTTTGTAAGCCTATGTATCCAGCACTCTTGTCGATACGTGCTGACTGAAAAGCTCCCCCTCGGTGACACACCGCAGATACGTGCAGCGCATTCAATGGTTCACAGCCAAGGGCTGGCCAGGCTTTAGCTGTCCCGGTCAAACCCCCGACCATGAATGCACACAGAGGAAGCACCCCATGAACAAAATCAACGCGTCATTGCTGCTAAAGGTTTTTACGGCGGGCGCCCTGGCGCTGGGCGTTGCCAGTGCGGCGCAGGCTGCACCAGTGAAGAACATCGTGCTGGTCCACGGCGCCTTTGTGAACGGGTCGGGCTGGAAGTCGGTTTACGAGATCCTGCGCAAGGACGGGTACAACGTCTCGATCGCTGAACACCCACTGACGTCGTTCGCCGATGACGTGACGGCGGTCAAGCGCATCGTTGACCAGCAGGACGGCCCGACGATTCTGGTGGGTCACAGCTATGGCGGCGCGATCATCACGGATGTCGGCAACGACGCCCACGTCGTAGGATTGGTGTACATCGCCGCCCACGCGCTGGACCAGGGTGAAACCGAAGCGCAGAACGGCAAGCTGTACCCCAACGCCACCAAGGCGGTGAAGAAAACCGCTGACGGCTTCCTGTCCCTTGATCCTGCGTTCTACCCCGCGGACTTCGCGGCTGACCTGCCCAAGGCTCAGGCTGAATTCGAAGCCATTTCCCAGGAGCCAACCGCTGCGTCGGTATTCACCACGCCCGCTGGGGTGCCCGCGTGGAAAACCAAACCTAGCTGGTACGCGGTGGCCGGAGCGGACCGGATCATCAACCCGGACCTTGAGCGCATGTATGCCAAGCGGGCCAACAGTCACACCATCGAGATCAAAGGCGCCAGTCACTCGGTGTACCAGTCCCGACCGCAGGAAGTGGCCGCGTTGATCGAACAGGCAGCGACCCACGCAGCGGATTGACGTCTCGCTTTTGCGACGGACCTGCAGCCCATGCAACGTCGAATGTCGCCAGGAGAATCAGGCCACGTCGACAGCGTCTGAGCCGCCTATCAGTTCCACCGGCATCGGTTGCAGGCGCCCGATCATGGGTCTGGCAAACAGGTAGCCCTGCATCAGCTCGACGCCCAGGTTCAGCAGGGCGTCGCGCTCTTCACAGGTCTCGATGCCTTCGGCCACGACGGTAATACCCAGACGCTTGGAAACCAGCACAATCCCTTCAACAATCGCCTGACGTACAGGGTCCCGGTCGATGTCACGGGTGAGCGCCATGTCGATTTTCAGGACCTGTGGCTGAAACATCGCCAGCATGTTGAGGCCGGAATAACCTGATCCGAAATCATCGATGGCGGTGGTAAAGCCTTGCCGCGCGTACTCTTCAAAAATGGATTTGAGGTGGTTCGGGTCTTCGACGCGCTCGCCTTCGGTGACCTCGAACATGAGCCGGTCTACCGGAAAGTCGAACGTCCTGGACGCTTCAAGGGTTGCGCGAATGCAGGTTTCTGCCCGGTACACCGCTTTGGGCAGGAAATTGATACTCAGCTTGCAGTCTGGAATCGCGGGAAGACCCAACTGCGTCGCGAGCTCAATGGCCCTGACCCGGCACGCCTGATCGAAACGGTAGCGGTTGCCGTCGTTGACCTGACCCAGGATGAACGCCGCGGACTCGCCATTGACGCCACGCACTAGCGCCTCATAAGCGAAGGGCGCACCCGTGGTGACGTTGAAAATAGGCTGGAAGGCCATGGTGAAGTCGAATCCCAGCGCTTCCAGATTTCGACACTCAGCGCAGCCAATGGACTCGAAGGTTGCCAAGGGGATATGTTGCATGATCGTCACTGCCTTGAGATTTCGTCGCTCGATGGATGAATTTTGAGCAACTGGTTTCTCTGTATCGGCAGCGTGCGAAAAATCTGTTCTGCGGATTTAGGGCAGGGGATTAGCGGTAACGAAATCGACGCGTGAGAGGGGTTTCGAAGTAATTTGACCCTGGACAGGTCGGGGCTGAAGCGGGGGCTATCTGAACAGCGGAGGGCGGCTTGAAAAGCCCGGAAACACTGGAGAAGATGGAGCGGGTAGAGGGAATCGAACCCTTATTGGATATTTCCGGCTTAAAGCGTGTATCCGTGTAGTGATCTCTCGTCCCCAAGCCCCCTCTTCATGGGGGGATAGCCGTTTTCTCCACCGTGCACCACGGTGCACCGTCATACCACAGTATCCCCGGAGCCGATTGCAACGCAACACTCGCCTAGGGTCGTCCGAACCGAAGCTCATGTCGCGTTTTTGGTCGGCGGCTCCAACTGTGAATTCGGCGTAGATTGTCCTTCCAATCAGAGGTGCCAGAGGCACCAAAAGCAGCGCGACGAGGAGATGGCTAATGGCTATAAATGGCGTCTGAATCTGTGGTAGCGTGAGCCCCTCCCGGCGGCTTTGGTATGGCGGCTAGTCTGTGTCCTTGCCTTCAACGTAGTCGAATCGATGTCATGAACTAGGATTTGGGTCAATGGATTTCAACACTCTGGAAGAGCGCCTGGCGGACTATGGATCGGGCGGATATCTTTTCTTAGAAGCATTCATTATCAAACTCCTTCAGGTCGAAGGACAGCAGTTAGGGCAGAAGGTTGAGGGTCAAGACAGCCATGTTTCAGCTTTTGACGCCATTGCTCCAAGTGGTATCGGTGAAATTTCTTCACCGCTGGTTGTGGAAATCGTATTTTCTGTTTCCCGGTCAAAGCTCGATGCTACCGTTGAAAAATTTAGAGGGCATTCTAGTCGCGGTTACAGTTTGCTGATCATTGCTCCAAAAATATCAGATCTGAAGAAAAGTATTTATATCAATGAAGAAAACCCACAAGTGGACAATCTTGTCTACCTATGGGGTGGGAAGGAAGTCAACGAGCTGATGCAGAAGCATAAGGAGGCTGTAGAAACGCTCACCTCTAATTTGTTTTCTCTGCGTTTAAAAATGGCTGCGGAGCGTACTGTCAGGTCGTGGAAGGAAGATCGTGATCAGTTAGTAAAAGCAGTTGCTGAAAAATACCGAGCAGGCAGGTTTTCTTTAATTCTTGGCGCTGGAGTATCCAGTAGCGCTGGATTACCTGATTGGAATACTCTGCTGAATTCCTTATTAGTTTCTATGCTATCGCAGGAAAATTTCGGCGGCCCCCACGGCGATCCGGTTAAGGTATCTGAAATCGTCGCCAGGCTAATGGAAGTAGATGGGCCGTCCACATTGATGTTAGCAAGGTATATCCGAAAAGGGCTTGCTGTGGGATCACCTGTAGAACAGCAAGGGTTTGTTGATGCGATCACCCATCAGCTTTATTCTTTGCGTGACAAAAAATTCGCAGTCGAGTCAGAGCTGATTTCTTCCATCGCTAAGCTATGTACCCCGACTCGAACCGGTGCCAACGTAAAATCTATTTTGACCTATAACTTTGATGATTTCATTGAGAGGGCGCTGCTCTCGCGCTCGTTGGTACATAAAAGCGTGTTCGAAGAGTTTGAGACACCAAGCGCTGAAGAACTGCCTGTATACCATGTGCATGGTTTTTTACCGGAGGATAGGCAGCGCTACTCCAATCTGGATCGATGCACCTTAGTTTTCTCTGAGGAAGGCTATCATCAGATTTACCGTGACGCCTATCACTGGTCAAACTTGGTTCAGTTGAACAGCTTCAAGGAAAGCTCGTGCCTTATGATCGGTCTTTCACTGACCGATCCGAATCTGCGCCGGCTATTGGAGATCGCGTCCAAATCGATCGAGGAGCCCAAACACTTCGCTTTCATGCGGCGTTTGACTTCCAAGAAATTCATGGCAGGGGCGAGCGGCAGGCCTCTCAAAATCTCAAATGCTGTTGTTGAGCGCTTCCTTGAAAGACACCATGCCACCAACGAAGAGCTTATGCGTGAGCTAGGGGTGAGCGTCATCTGGTACGAGGAGTATGGCGACATCCCGGAAATTTTGAGCAAGATACACGCCGGGTGAGTGGCCCAAGCTTGTTTAAGACGAGTCGTTCAAAAGCTAGCAGGTGGATTGATCAGTTGCAGGCCTTGCACAGACCGTCCTTACCTCCGCCAGAGACAACCATTCGAGGGATCACTCAACCAACGGCGCAATCCGCTGCAAAGTCCCAGCGCCCGTAACCCTCGGAAACCCCTCAATCTCGTACATGCAGTGTTCAATTCACGCGAACCCCATGCGAATGCAGGTTCCTGACTAAAGCCACCGCGTTCATTTCCCCACCAGAACCATCTTCATCAGATGTGAGCACTAGCATTGGAGGGATGGCCAACCCGCATGCCTCATGAGGGCTAAGAGCGAACCCCGCAGCCCATAAGTAACCCGCGAACTCGTCGGCTTTGATCGTCCGATACATCTGCGAATGCAGCACAAAAAGCTCACCTGGCGTTACGTTCACAACCCGCATCAGGGCGTCATCCTGGCGCCGCACGCCACAAGGTGAGCGCCGGATCGGATCACCCATTTTTGGCACTCTCGTATCTGTTGGAACCGAGCTGTAACGCCGATGCCGTAGCGATACGATCATCGGCGCTGGCGTTATGATTTAGAAAGACATTCTGTGGAGTCGGTTGTCGAGGCGGATTGCCCAGTAGTCGCTGTTGCCCAGTGACAACGTTGTCTCGTGCTCTGTTTCGAAATCCTCATGGGTCTCGCTCGACGCGGTGTCGATAAACTTTTTCAGCACACGAAGAGGCTTAAACATCTTTTTGACTAATGGATGCGAGGAATTCAGCGTGCAGAATCCGCTGTCATCAATCTCGATTAATTGCTGGCCTGCTGCTCTCTCAAGGCCCTCAGCTAAATCCGCGTCTTTGAAGTTATCAATTTTCACGCGCTGTTGGAGACCGATTTCCTTGCAGGCCACGTAAGACACGTGCTTGGGCAGATTCTCCAGTTGGAGGCCAAGGTCAGTTTCGAGTTGATCAAGCTGATCCGCCTCAACCGCGTACGCACGCTTGATCGCGGCCACTTCGTTTTTGTCTTTGGCTTTCTCAAGTTTTGTAATCAGATCCTTCTTCTCCTCCAGATCCGCTTCCTGGTCGGCTATGTACTGCCTGGCGTCATCCAGGTCACTCACAACTTTCGCATGAGCGGCGGCGGACACCTGTTGATGGCTGGGCAGCTTTTTGAGGATTTTCGGGAGGCCTTTGAGGAATACATCGCGTTTGGACTCCCAGCGGGCAGTGTTCTTTCCAGTGAGCCCAAGCGTCGAGTTGAGCTGATCTCGAAGTTCGGAAAGTCGTGTAGCGCTATTGATCTCAGTGAGTTGCGCGCCGGTGAGCACACCTTTGACATCTTCGAAGGTCAGAGGCTTCACGAGCAAAGGGAATAGGCTGTGGTACATCGCCCAAGTCGCGCCCAGCTCACAGAGACAAAACTGGGAAGCAAGATAGTTGGGTGTGATAAGGGCCACAACAGCTTTTGGGGATTGGATCGCCGCTTTGATGTGGTCTACGAAATCGGCACCACTGGGGATGCCCATACCTTCCAGCGAGGAGCAAAAGATATCGTCCGCGCTGATGCCCATAGCCGTAACCATCAAATCCACGAAAGCATCCGCGAGGGCTTTATCCTTTACGGCGTGACTGATGAAAATTTCCTTCGACAATTGCTTCTCCTTGAACACCCATGGTGATGGTTTCGGCTCGATATGAGCGTCGGTATGGCGAATCTAGCAAAATCAAATCTACCGATGTAGCCGTCTTCGCAGGAAGTCGGCTATCTGAGCTCTCAACCACCTTTTTGATCGCGTTGATATAGGATTGATGTACCGATTTCGCTGGCTTCCTTAGCAGCCTTGTTCTATTGAACGATATTGTCGGCACTGGCACTGGCACTGGTACCTGAACGGGGGCCGGGCAGGTGTAATTGGGTATTTGGGTTGCCGGACACTCATCATTCACAGGGCCGGTGTGGTCGCTCGTGAGATCGAGTTTGAAGTGTTTTATTGGTGAGCCGGCTTTTTTGTACACGGAGAGCGCGTTCAAGGGGAGGGTGTCGACGAAGCGATCCATAGAAGTACACGGTACGGAGGTGTCGTTGCTTTGGTTCAAAACCGAGGATATTTCAGCTGCTATGCGCGCGCGTACTTTGGCCTCAGGGGGAGGCGTTTTAGGATGGCAGGTGAGGGATGTACTTCTGACTTGGTAGTAACTGAGATACCCCAACCCTTTGGACAGAATTTCGTTGACCAATGCTTGCTGGATTGGGAGATGGCCTGGCCATTTTTTTTGAGGACTTCGGCGAGCCTCTTGAAGGATCCACGGGGCTGCAAATCATTTGGATAGATCGGAACGCGCATGGCAATTCTCCAATACCTCAGGGCGTCGGCTTCCCGCTGACTATCGTCGAAGTGCATGCGAAAAGGGGGGGAAGCATCTGTGCGCAAGGGCTTTGCTGGCCGACCGCTCGATCCAGATAAATCGATGCGGTGAACCTATCGCGGGGCTTGCCCCTGGGCAACTGGTGGCTCCCGAGCTCGGAACAATGGGGAGGGCTCTAACGGGCTTGGCTGTAAAAATCTGAAAAGGTTGAGTAGGATGAGGGAGATCGGCGGATCATTCGTTGCAGGCTGACTGTCCACAGGCCGTGTAACTGTAGCGCGGCACTATGGTGCGAGAGCTGATCTCCTTGGAGATGGCGCGTGGTTTAGGGCTAAAGCCATTTGGGATGTTAAGAAAACGAACAGGTAAATATGGATATGATCCAGACGACCGCGCAGAGTATGTTTGACGTTTTTGATGATGAAATTGGTGTTGACGGATATTATGAAATGTTCCGCGCCAAACTTTTTCCGAATTCTTCGCCTAACAGTATTGATGTCGCCGCCTTTCGATTGGAAGGCAAGATTTTCAGAAAGGGAAGTTCTTTCTCCAGGGTGAGACGTGTTTCAGTCGAACAAGCTGAGAAGTTTGTCGCAGGGCAAATAACCCTCGATGATTTTTATCCTCCTAAACCACATAAGATGTCAATTCCGCAAGGGCGATTCAACGAAGGGAATCGTCGTGTGCTCTACGTAGCGCAGCACCCTCTGCTTGCTATGAAAGAATGTGAGTTACAGACGGGCGAGTATTTCCTTCTAAGCTACATTGAGTTGTCCATCGACATGTGTTTTTTCTACGCAGTTCCCGGTGTAGATGCTTTTACCGACATGGTGTATCAGCTTCTGATGTCTAAGGATAAGAAGTTTTATCCTGTTATTAATCGGGTCAGCAACGACATGCTCAGGTTTGAAGGTTTTCACGGGATTGCTTATGACTCGGTGAAAATTCCCAAAGGGTATATTGACGAGAAATGGGGAGCGATTGCCGAGCCGATGAATATAGCCGTGTCGGGAGAGTTTATTCGTAAAACAAAACTTGACGTCGCATGGCTTTCTGACTGTGGCGAGGGGTTTGTACCATTTCAACACGCAATGTTTAAGTCGCTAAGTAATAAAAAGAAAAACAAAATTACCCATATAAGCTATTGGGATGACAAGGCGCGCTTTATTGCCGAAGTCACGAAGGAACAAAGAAGGCAAAACTTAAACATTGGCAAAATTTCGCGATTGCTCGATCGAGGCTCTTACCAAGATTTTGGCCATCCGCCAGTCAAGATGCTGTTTAAGTGATTGAAATTGGCGGCTCTGGACAGTGCTAGCTTAGGAGCACAAGGCTCGCTCTTCCTCGGCGTCGTACAGGGTTTTCGTAACACTGTACTGGGGAGGGGCTTCTGCTATGACCGTAATCCTTGTGGTTGCATAGGGCACTGATATTGCTTAGTCGCTGCGACCTAGGCCTTGTTGATAGACGCCCGCGCTATCCTAGCTCCGGCATTGCACCCATGGTTTTCAGATGGCGGTAAGGTTCTGTCGAATGAGGTCAGGCGCGGATCTGTCGTCTTAAAACTGTCTTACAATAGCTTCTGCAAGACGGTCAGTTCTGCTTTAGAGTCAGAGGTAATGTCGGCCTTGCGAGTACCGCCGGAAACCTTGCGTTTGACCTCTCTGATTGGAGCTAACTGGCGTAGCATGCAGAGCGCAGGGGCATTTGCCACCGATTGATCCCGCGCGCAGCCCCCCGTCGGTTGTAAAGTACCCCGTTAACAAACCAACCGGTGTGCTGGTCGTTCCAGCCGTAAAAATTTTCTTCAACAACGTATGCCACGGCATGGCCCGACCAAAGATAAATAGACATCTCATTGCGTCGGAGATGTACGCTATTGGTCGACCCTTACCGTCGTATAGTGTTTCTTCCATATCACTCCCTACATATCATGTGTAGCGCTAATGGTTGTATTCGCTAAAGGTTCGGTAGAGGGAATTCCAGAATAGGCGTTTTACTAGAGATCGTGAGGGAGTGCCTTGCTCTGGAAATGGCAACGTAGAAGGACTTGGCAGCTGCAGATTTTTGCCTTGCGTAGTGGCTCGCGTCGGGAATCAACACGTGGTCGAACTCCAGCCCTTTGAGAAGCAGGGGCGTTGAAATTGTCCTGGCGACCGGTGCCCTTCCTGTCCTGCTTAGGCGCAGCCTTACTGCTTCCGACGCAGCGACAAGGCTCTGATGCCTGCCATCCATGATTTCACTTAATGCCCGCCTGGTGTCACCGATGAGCTCCCCTCGGAATGTCCTCGACAGGGGATGACTCCTTTCCAGTTTCAATACCTCCAGAGCACCTTCAGCTGAACCACTAATCGACAGTAGCGCCCAGGCGGCGGATATTTCTCTATCGAGAATGGCATCGGATGGATGCCCTGGCGCAGCCGGAGCACGAGTGATCGCATCATCAATAAGTGATCTCAACCCATCGGCGCGTGCTTGTGGCGCTGATACTGCGATATCCCAGATTTCTGCAAAATCCATCAAACGCTTCGCCGCTATTTCTTCAATCGATTGAAAAGCACCCCTAGTGCTCTTGGCTAAGTCATTGCAGGTGGTTCTCCAGCAGTTTATCGCTGCCGTCGAACCGGTTCTGGAGTTAAACTCATCAAAGAACAACGACATATCAAATGCGTTATTGCTCTGTATGTAGTTAATGGGCCCCTCTCGCAGATCGATTGGTTCCCCTGCCATCAACTTTTGCCGAGTTTCCGCAATCCATTTACCCAGCGCGGTATTTGCTGTGGCCCAGCGGTGGGGTATTTGAAGTTCATAAGCGTGGGTGAAGTAACTGGCGACGGAGTCGCTCCAGCCAATTTTGGTTTCGACGAATTCAAAGATGCCCTGCATGGGATCCCCGAAAATAACGGTCGGAACGATGCAGGAGAGCCAGCCAGCAATCAAATGCTGGTACTGCTCGCAGTCTTGATATTCGTCTATCAGCACGCGGTCGTAGGAGGCCTTGATTACCTCTTGGACGACAGGGCTTTGCAGGATCGAAGCCGCGCCAAGGTATACGTCATCCCAATTGGGCTTGTTGGGATGCAGTTCAGATCTTCCTGAACGACCTGGGAACGCCTGGACGTATTGGCGAGCCCACGACGCGATGGTGTCTACAACGACCTTGTCGCTGGGCACGTGCATTCGCTGTAGGCGAGCCCGGATTGCATGAACGCCTGCATGCGTGTGAGTCAGTACCAATGTTCGGCGTCCTAGGGCGGCCACCTTGGCGATCAATTCCGTTTTCCCATGGCCCGCTGGGGCCACAACGGCCCGACGGCTGAGCGTGAGAATGGACTCAGGCGTTACCATAAAGCCAGCTCTCTACGGTGCGGAGGCATATGCCTATGGACGACACCTGTGGGTTGTCGATTATTTGCATTACGAGAGCGGATATAGCGCGACCGCGCTCAGCATTTTTGAACCAGCTTTTTTCGGCGGCAAGATCGCTTAGGCGTAGCCGGAGGTCTGGGCTGGAACCAACCAGATCCCAATCACAAAAACAGGCATCGACATCAAGGCCTTCGAAGGTCTTTTCTAAGTGATCCAGTAGCGTGGGCTCACTGATGAAGCCAGCCACCAGATCGAGCAGGCCGTCAATTTGGGCATCAGTGGCTGATTGGAACACCGCCCGCTCCGTGTTCAGACCACCCTCATACTCGATGACGCGCACGTCTTGAACTTGTAGTTTGGTAGCAAAGTGAGCGTCCAGTTTTCGATCTGAATCTCTGAACAGACCCACTTCGTATCCGAGTGCCCGGAGCGCGAGTGCCAAGGGTGGGCCTGCTGATCCTCCTCCATCAACAATGGCCGCGCCGAGTTGCTCGATCGGAACGCCATCGTGTCTGTCGGGGTAGCGCTCCCTCAATCCAAGCATCATTCCCAGTTCTGTTGCACCTTCACAGAGCAAAATTTTCCGGGCGAATAGAGCCCGTGGAGCCCCCTTCAAAACTCGGGAAATATCTCCGCTTGCCTGGGCATGTTTGATGTCTGCAACCGCTTCGGACGAGCGGGAGACAATGAACAGAGAAGGTGGAGGCAGCTCAGCCAGGACGACATCGGAGTGGGTGGTCATGAGAATTTGGCCTTTAGCCAGATGCGCCTTCTCTGCCTCCTGTTGCCATTTTTTGAGCTGCGCCATTGCGCCAAGGACGCGGTGTGGCTCAAGGCCTTGCTCCAGCTCATCAACGAGTACAATCGCGCCTTCGCTGATAGCTGAACGTTGAACAGCCAGTGTCGCCAAACGCCTGGTTCCGAGGCCTGCCAACCGCAATGGTACGGAACCGTCATGCAACGCGATCGAACTAGAGTTGAATCCACCTCGCCCAAGCTCAAGGTCGGGGCAGTAGGCTTGGTTGATGTAGGCACCGAGTGAGCGGGCAGCCGTTTCGGCAGAGGCTGCAGCCTGAGCTAACTCCGGGATGGAGCCCAGGTTGGCACTTTGACGAGCAGAACGATAGGCATGAGCCAGCATCTGCGCGGTCTCATCGTTGGTCTCAGTCATCTTGGAGAGCACTGAACCTTGGGCCCAAGTCAGATGGCGTGCCTCGTCACCGGCCAGTCGGACAAGACAGAACATTGCCTTGTCCCTGTTTGAAAGGATTCTTGGAACTGGATAGCGATCGCAGACCAGAGACCAAACGGGTTCCATGGTCGCATCGACCGAAAGCCTTACTGTCAGGACTGGGGTGTCGGCGTCCCCGGGTTCATCGTTGAGCTCGCCCGTTGGGGAGAGGCCACGAAGATACAGGCCGAAGCGACCATCAGAGAGCAGGGCGCGGGACAGTTCGCCGATAGTGACTTCCACTTCGATGTCTTCAGCGGTGTTCGCGTGGTGGAAGTCGGCCTCGTTGAAGGTCATCCACCGTGGGGATAAGGCTGCCTCCACAGCGTCCAGCACGGTTGTTTTCGCGCTGTCACCGACGCCGATTAGGCAACAAATGGACTGTCCCATCAGCTTCCATTCGAGATGCTTGATGCCTCTGAAATTTTTTACAGTCAACTGCTCAACTCGCATCCATCACCCGAGAAGTGGCCTAATGCGATCAAGGTTAGCTGAGCTCAAACATAACTCAATATTTGGCTTATTGTTTTTCAGAGTCGGTCGGAGCTCCGTGGATACGGCAAATGAGTTTAATCGCGCTTGGGTCGGCTCTTGGAAGACAGACTGGGGACTGCCTGACAATCATCACTCAACCAACGGCACAATCCGCTGCAAAGTCCCAGCGCCCGCAACCTTCGGATACCCTTCGATCTCATACACGCAATGTTCAATCACGCGAACCCCTTGCGCCTGCAGATTCCTGACTAAGGCCATCCCCCTCATTTCCCCACCAGAGCCGCAGACATCAGAGCCGCGTTGAGCAGCGGTAAACACCAACACCGGAGGCAGCGCGACCCCAATCGCTTCATTCGGACTCAACGCAAAGCCCGCAGCCCAGGAGTACCCCGCAAACTCGTCGGCTTTTATCGTCCGATACATCTGTGATTGCAGCACAAAAAGCTCGCTTGGCTTAACGCTCACTACGCGAATCAGGGCGTCATCCTGGCGCCGGAAGCCGCGCGGCGATAGTCGTATCAGATCCCCCTTTTTGGGTACTCTCGTGTCTGCTGGAACCGAGCTATACCGTCGGTTGAGTAGAAGTGAAATCTCTGGGCAATCACACACAACTGCAATGCGCTGAACATCCTCTGCATCGATCCGCGTCTCAATCCCGGCGATCTCTCTAAAGCACTGCTGGATCGGCAGAGCGCCTTGCCGGCGCACGCGAACATCGACTGTCTGGAAGTAGCGAGACATCTGGTCAACGGCTGCATTCACGAAGCCGACACTCTTAGTAAGCTCTTGGCGGAGCAAGAGGCGGTCAAGGCGGCGAGGAAGAAATACCGATATGTGGAAGTCGTTTCAGTCAAATCTTTGTAGTCGAAGTATCCCGTAGCTGGCTTCGTAGATGCTCTGCGCCAGCTTCTATTCGGTAACTGCCTCTGGATTGTTGAAGATCTGTGCCTGCAGCAGACAACTGCTTGCGATCAGAAACCCCGGTCACAGCTCATACGGTCACAAGCAGCCGCCCGCCATTGCCCGATTGCAGCTCAGCCAACGATCGAGCGGCGGGTTGCCGCTATTGCTCGACGCGACGAATCAGGAAATTTTGATCACCACTTTCCCGCCTGCGAACAGATCCGCTATCGAGTATCACCTGTCTTGGGAGCGGGCTAATGCTATGCGAGCATGGGAATAGGCAGATGAAAACTCGGACTGGTCTCTAGTTCCGCTGGTCATGCTCTCGTTGAAAGCTGTGAAGATGCGCAGACCCTCTCCCGGCTCAATGGTCTCCAGCTTTGCACATTGCACTCCCAAGCTCCTGATGGCTTGTATTTCAAGCGCTTCATCCATCCTTGGGCCGTGATGGGCCTCGACCAGTCGCCGGTATATACACCAAGCTTTATTTGCTGAAGACTGGGTCAAGTCTCCCATCAAAGCGGCGGTGATAATCAGGAGAGTGATCGTTTCGAGCCCATGCCCAGGAGCATCCTTCTTCATCGCGGCCTTGACATACCACTGTCGCATCAACGCGGCTAAAGCGACGTCTGAAAGTGACTGCTCACCTATAAGGGCACGTAGCACTGCCGCTGCGTGTTGCAGTGCCTGTTCATAGGGGGAGGCATAGTCCCAAAGTGCGGAGATCACAGATACAAACCCAGGTGCGGCATCAAGTATTTCTACACCCTGACTCACTCCTCTCGCAGAGAGCAGCGCAGGGGGGAGGAGGAGCACAATATCCGGGAGGCGTACAACCACCCCGACTCGCCATTCGCACAACTGGGCAATTTTTTGGGCTTTCGCAGTAGGGGTGAGCTGGCCAACCTCTACCAATGCGGCCAAGACATCAAGGGTGCAGATCCCATCAACATCTGACTCTCCGGCGCAAAAAACACGGAAAGCCTGGTCGTCCGAATAGAGCCTGAACCGATCGGATTCTGTGGCGCATATTTCCACTATTTGAGCATTGCCCCTGCCAATTGTCGCCAACGGCAAGGTATGGCGCATTGTTTCTTGCGCAGATGGCTGTAAAACTGAACCAAGATAGGGTTGTAGGGCTTTCTGAAGCCCCAGGCATTTTTCCCTATAAGGGCTACCGAAGAGAGGATTGGTGAATTCCGCGAGCTCCTCCATAGTGGCCTTGGCGATGCCAATCCTCCCGAAGAACCCTATCGCTTCCTCAATAAGACCCAGGTCGTAAAGTACCAGCAATGCTGTCCAATCCAGCAACGGCACCCGCTGACGCAGGGATTCTGCATCTGGCGGCTGCCAGCCAAGATCGCTTTGCATGACCAGGTGGTATTGTCGATCATCGCGGCTCGATACCTTTGCGATCTCCCAGAGGTGCAAGACATCGCAGACCGAGGACAGCACCAATCGAGGCCGCCAAGTGAACGGCACGACTTTGAAGCCTTGTTTCAGGCCATATTCCAGCCGCCTTTGAAAGGCCTCGCGATCTGGGGTTATGCCGGCTAGAGCTTTTAGGCTCTCCATCATTTCTGTGGCTGAGGAGTCTTCTCGAATTTCCCCTCGTCTCAGCATTCGAGAATCGGGAAACCTCTTGAAGAATGCATCGGCGCGAGTTCGGAACTGTTCCCGATCGCTGGCAAGATCGATTTCTGATCCTCCTGCCAGCGAGGAGCTCAGGTGCATCATCAAATAGGTGCCTTCCTGTGCTTCGATACTCTGATCGACCAGGTCACCCGCCCGTAGGGCTAGTTGAATGAGCCTATCGCTTGCAGGCTCAGCGAACTGTATGAGCGTGAAGAGCAGCTTTATGCACTCCAATTGCTCCTTTTGGTTTTTTGCGCTTTCCAGCACTCGTTCGGCTGCTTCGATCGCATCACTGACGTAGCCACATCGGGTGGCTATGGTCACGTAAGTATTCAGAGCCAGTTGATCACTGGATCCACTGGCAACGAGAGCGAGTAAGCGATCACGCGCTTGTTCAGTCTCTCCCATATAGTCGAGTGCTAACGCCTCGAAGGCACCCATCCGATCTCCAGGGTCAACTCGAACCTTGTTGCTCTGACACAGCTCCAGTAATCCCGGCCAATCGTCGAGCGTTACCAACGCGAGTCCCAGACGTGCAGCCATCGTCGGCGACAACAACAGGTGCTCAGTAATCTGTTTCGAAAGACGCACACAGATCGATGCGTGCCCATGGTCGGTAGGGTCAAGCTCGTGAAATAGGGTAAGTGCGAGGCTCAGAGGCTGTTCGAGTTCTTCATACCTTGTTAGCAAGGCGTTGAGCGCTTCATCTTTTGACAGTCTACTGATGTCCAGCTTCAGGTAGAACTGCGCGAGCGCCGCTTGGTCTCTGAGGTCAGGGTGCGATTCGAGGATGTCCATCCACTGTTTTACCAGGCCAGGCTGAATCGACTTGTGCGCTGAAAGACATGCAGCAATTGTGGCCGGCCCAAATAGTGGATGGCTACGATCCAGGGATTCCATGTACGAGGCAAAGCTTTGCCAGCAAGCCCTGAATTTTCCAGTCTCGTAGAGCAGCAAGGTGTTCCAGATACGTTTATCTGGTGAGTCAGGCAGGCGATCGTTCGCCGATAGCGCAAGTTCAAAATTAGACAGCTGGCCTGCGATAGCTCTCAGCGCCTCATGGATATTGGGTAAGCGAGGGCGCGTCCTCGTAGCATCAATAAGATCTGGAAGTATTGACTCTGCTCTGCCGAGGGCCGATGCAGTTGCAGCCCATATGTCAGCCAAGTGCTCAATGTTTGAATCCCATCCGACAGCTTTCAGGGCCAATACGGCCTCAGTTATTGCCGACCAAGCGTCCTCCAGCTTTTGTAATTCCACACCAGGCAGCCCGGCAGGAGGTATGAAATATCGCCATTCAGTGCTGGCAGTGGCTACCGCAAGTGAGAATTTCGCACGGGCGCGAAAGAGTAGGAGCAACTGGCGAGTTTCATGTGATGCGCTGCAAGCCGCTAGGCCAGCTTCGCAATCGGTCAATGTGTCTTCTAGTTCCCCAGCCAGCCAATGCGCAAAGGCGCTGGTGAAAGATTTTTGAGGCTCTGGCAGGCGGGCGGCAGTCTCCAGCGCCAGGTCGTAATTTCCTTGAACTGCATAGAGCCGGGATCGAGTCGCTACTATTGCTGGATCATCTCCTTCGAGCAGGTCGTGCAGTTCGGATAGCGATTCTTTATTGTGGTCGAATCTAACGCGAACCTCTGCCTCCACCCTAGCGGCAAGATACTTGGGCAGGGGATTTGCCTGATACGCTTTCTGGTAAGCCGAAATCGCCGCCTGATCGCCCCCTGTTTCAACCTGCCAATTTCCGCGTAGGCACCAGTATTCCGCGAGCTCAAGTGCCTTTGAGTTTTCGAGTTTGGACTCTGCTTGGTCGAGCTGAGCCAATGCTTGTTCCAACGCATTGACCCGCAGGTCGGCCCTAGCCTGAGTTAAATTCCAAGCCAGCGTGTCGCGTGCGGGGTTGACCCAATATTCCACCGTGGGGCCTGCAAGCGCATCCATCAATGCTGGCCTCGTTGCAACATTCTCAATTACGCCTTGAACCAAAAGCAGACGATCGTCCGCCTGCATTTCCGGATGCACATGCTCCGCGCGTAGAGCGAGGGTATGACCTGCGTGGGAAAGCTCGTTTTGGTAACGAATATCTTTTGAGAGGTCTGTTGTTCTCTTTAGTCGATTCGTTATCGGAGCTCTGAGGGTAACGGACTTCTGATCGACCGGTAGATCTTCAATTTTGATGCGACGCAGTTCATCGCTGAGCCACGCATAGTAGAGTGGGCAATCAACAGGATCCTCGTCGACCGAAAGGTCGCAAATCACCAACAATACGGGTTCAACGCCCCGAGCGTAATACCGAACAGTCGTCGCTTTAAGAGCTACTGAAATGTATTCCCCATCCGCCGAAATGATGGGGGAGCGAGTACCTTTCAGCTGGATACGGAAAATATCTGTCGCCTGCTGGTTCGGCGT
Source organism: Pseudomonas sp. NPDC078416 (assembly GCF_050268485.1). Classification (NCBI taxonomy): domain Bacteria; kingdom Pseudomonadati; phylum Pseudomonadota; class Gammaproteobacteria; order Pseudomonadales; family Pseudomonadaceae; genus Pseudomonas; species Pseudomonas sp. NPDC078416. The sequence goes on from NZ_JBNNGV010000004.1 coordinate 120,421, forward strand.
TGTTTGAACCTGAAAGTCATAGCCATAATCGTCAGTCCCTTCCAGACTTTGCAGTCGCCAGTCCTGCGGATGGCGGGCCATGAGGCAACGCGTTGCATCGGCATTGATATCGTGCTGAATTCCCGTCCCAGGTAAAGGCCCTTCAACTGGCATACTGCTTCCTCTGCAACGTCTGAATGACGCTCTGATGATAAAGGAAATGCGAGCATACAGTGACCGACTTCAGCCGTCCGCCTACTCCCCGCCGGACAGGATTGAACTACTGAAGTCAGCAAGGTTGATGAAGTCCTTTCCGCCCGCGCGATTCAAGAGAAACCCGTGTATGCCGACAGCCTTAGGCCCGTCCCGGTCGCATCTTTCCGAGTCCCCGACCATGAGAACGCTGTTGTCACCGACATAGTCGGTGGTATCTACTCCGAGCAACTCACAGGTTGCTCGATAGAGGAACGGCTCAGGCTTCATCGCCCCGACGGCAAAGCTAAACCCATAAGCATCCACCGTTGGGTAAAAGCGTCGAACTGGAGCTCCGTAGGGGGCAGCTAGGTTCGATGCGATCGCTATTTTGATGCCCTCGGCCTGCAACCGTTCCACTGCACGTAGGCCATCATCGAACGCTTCGATTGCACTCAGGTCTGCGTCAAGGTCACCTTGGATGTCGGCCATGTGTGCAGGCTGAATTTTGATTCCAAAAAGCTCTGCCGCATCGGTGAGGCTCAAATTACGGGTGAGGATGTGACGCAGGTCATCCGGTTTGGGACTGCGGCCTTGGCGGATGCCTTCCTTGAGGATTGGCGATAGGGGTGCCGGCCATGGGGAATCTGGAGGAGGGTGCCAAAGGCGTCGAAGAGGATGTATTTGATGGGCATCTGGGCGCTTGTGTCGAAGGCAGGGCCAACAACCCCGCGATGCTGGCAGGATATCTTGGATCAGGCATAGCTGGTGGGCGCCGCGCTGGTTAAAGTGATTTCTGCGAGGCGCCCAGCGGGGTCAACGGCTATCTTGGCGCAACGGCTGGGGCCTATACGGGGGAGCTTCGTTGTTTTAGCTTTCGATTACTTTTTGAAGAGACTAACCCATCCGATGATCTCATCCAGTTGGCGATTATCCAACTGGCCGCAACTCGCGTAGATCGCTGCAGCGACGTAACCTTGCTGTCGCTCTGTTGAGGAACCGATACCCTGCTCGCCACGCATCCCTTGCTGGCCGTCATCGGTCAGCACGCGGTCATTAGTAGTTGTTACAAGCTGACTTGCCTGAACTTTCATGGTTTGTTCTCCTGCGCGCTGTGAGGGCCCGAAAGGCCTTTTCTACCTCTTGGGCTTTGGCATGTGACTGGGGTACCGCCGCATGGGAAAAGGGCATTATGTAAGACGCCCTGCGGGGGCATTCGCCATCTGGGCATCGTGGCTGGGCCATGTGATCAGATGCAGCCGTGGCCCAAGAATTTCGTTATTTTTTTTGCGTTTTCTCGCTGCGGGCGCTCGCAGGATCAGTGTCACTCAGAACCGTATGATGCTCTGTCGTGTACTGGTAACGGTGCCCCATCCGCGTTGCGATCTGCTCAAATGACGATGGCGCAGAGCCTTTGATCACCGACTTGAGGATGGCCGCGTTTCTCAGACTTCGTGGGCTGCGCTGCGGGGGCGCGAGTTGAGCACCCTTTTGCCACGAGCGAAAAATCTGCAAGAGCTCATGGGCGGACATTGGTGTCGAGGGATCCTTTTTAGACGGAAACAGGTAATCCCCCGGAGCTAGTCCCGCCGAGTCGATGTATTTCCCAATCGCGTCTGCTCTCGCTACGACTGGTCGACTTTTGCTATTCAAAATCTTGAACTGGTACGAGCTGGGTTCAAAATCGCGGACATGGGGTACCTGACTGCTGAGGATGTCATTTGCTCGCAGCCCTGACTCCAACAGAAAAAAAATACTCTGGTCGCGCAGACTGCTTGTGCGTTTGACAACCTGCCTTAGTGCTTCAATCTCCTTCTGGCTAATCGAGTTCTCCGGGCGCTCGAAAGAGGTGGGTATTTCCATTCTTATCATTGGAGCTGTGTACATCGGAGTTGTCTTTGCAGGGCAGGTGAGATTCACTGGGCAGACTTGACCTAGTGTCGGGTCGAGCTTTAACGGCTTGGTGATTAGCGATGATGTGGCGCTTGAACCCGCCATTTTGAAGGCGGTCAAGGCTGTCAACGGAAGCGTTTCTACGAAAGCTTCCAGGCCGCTAAGAGTGACGGATTTCTCATTGGCGGATTGGAGAGCGGACGCAAGTGCAGCCACAATCCCAGCGCGCGCGTCGCTTTCAGAAGGTGTCGGCGTTTCAGGAGGGCAGTTTAGGGACGAACTTCTGAGCTCGTAATAGTCCAGATACCCCAAGCCTTTAGAAAGGATTTCGTTGGCTAGCGTTTGCTGGATCGAGGACTGAACTGGCCACCTGTTTTTGAGGCTTTTGGCTAGCTTCTTGAAGGCTGCATTGGGCAGCAAATCTTGGGCATAGATCGGAACGCGCATGGCAATTCTCCAATACGTCAGGGTGTCGGCTTTCCGCTGACTATCGTCGAAGTGCGTGCGAAAAGAAGGGAGAAACACCTGATGCGCAAAGGCTTTGCTGACCGACCGCTCGATTCAGATAGATCGAAGCTCGACGGTATCACGCTGCTAAAGCTTCATCAACCTCCCGAACTGACACTGCGCTGATGCTGTGGCAACGGGGAGGCATTTACTTGCAATAGTAGCTTTGGCGTGAGGCCAGGAAAGCGGTCTTTCCTCTGGGGCGTGTCAGTAATAGGATACGGACGTGTTAGTTTCTGGCAGCTAAGGACAGCGACGTGATCAAGAATCTCATACTGCGTGGCGTATCGAGCTACTCGCCCGAGCTCAACTCCCAGGTCGGCCCACTCACGAAAGTGAACATGTTCTATGGGCACAATGGCACGGGCAAAACCACCATTGGGAACTACCTCCAAGACCCTGCTGATTTGCTGTATCACCAATGCCAGACTCAGCCTGCTTCAGCGGAGCGTGAGGTGTTGGTGTACAACCATACCTTCATGGAGGCCAACTTCCAGGCCAGTTCGCAGGCCGGCATCTTCACGCTCAATGAAGGCAATATCGAGGCAGAGAAAGAGCTGGAGGCTGCCGAGCTGGCCCTCAAGCAGGTGTTGACTGAACATCAGGCCGAGGTGGCGGCAGGGAACGCGTTTGGCGACTCTCAGAAAGCCAACAAAGCGGACATGCTGGATCAGCTATGGGCCCTCAAAAAACCTTTCGAAACCGGCCCTCTCCGGTATTGCCTCGTTGGGCCCAATACCAAAGAGCGCCTCGGCGACAAACTACGTGATATTGCGCTTGTGACATCGAGTGAGGATTTCACCGCGTTGGCAACTGAGGCGGAGCAGTTGCAGTCTGCGGGAGATACCGAGCTCCCTGCGATACCTACTCTCAGATTTGCAGAAAGCGAGGTTGAAACCAGCCCCCTGCTTTCCGAAGTTATTTCCGGATCCGGCGACTCGTACCTTTCCGCATTGATTACTGATCTGGGTAACTCGGACTGGGTCAAGCATGCCCTTGAGTTTCACGAACGGGAGCAGTGTCCGTTTTGCCAGCAAACCCTGCCAGCTGGTTTCTACGATGAAATCCGGAAGGTGTTCGACAAAACGTACGAGCAGCGGGTCTCTCAGTTGAAAGCTCTGAAAAACCGATACGACGGCGGTGTCGCTCGATTGAAAAGCCAGTTCCAACGTGCGGAGTATCGAGCCCCTGAGTACCAGGCACTCCTGGCAAGGCTGGACGCATTATTCACCCAAAACATTCAAGGTTTGGCTGCCAAATTGGCGAGTCCATCCATGATCGTCGCGCTGGAGGCTACTGGAGCCGTTCTCGGCGAAATCAATGCGTTGATCGCGGAAGATCAGCTGAAAATTGATGCCTTCAATCTGAAGGTAAAAGACAAGAAAACCCATCTGGAGAACATCAAAACACGTTTCTGGAACTGCTTTCGGGCGAGCTGCGACCAGGTCATCACGTCCGCGAGAAAGGTACATAGCGAGCTTGGTGTCAAAAAGGAAGCGAAGCGGAAGCTGGCTGACGAGATCCGCATAAAGGCTCAGGTTCACCGGGATGCCATTGCTCTGAGCAAAGCCAAGATCACGAATATCGACCAGTCCATCGACAGCATCAACATGTCGTTGGCTGTGCTCGGGCTCAAGGGCTTTCTGGTTGTCAGGGAGGAGGGTGAGCTTCCTCGTTACAAGCTGCAAAGACCCGACCAGCAGGCTGACGTGTTCAAGACGCTCAGTGAGGGAGAGAAGACGCTGATCTCCTTCCTCTATTTCCTGGAAGTCTGTAACGGCGAGCTCGATGAAAAGGGTGGCAAGCTGAAAAGTGAGCGGATCATTGTCATCGACGATCCCATCTCAAGCCTTTCTCATAACTACATCTATGATATCGCCTCCATGATCCACCGGCGAGTCCTCAGCCCGAAAGAGCGTTTTAAGCAGGTTTTTATCCTCACCCACAACCTGTTCTTCTTTCACGAGATGCTTAATCACCTCAAAAAGTCTGACGAGTTCTCGTTATTCCGGATCACCAAGGCAGCACACAGCGTCATCACGCCCATGAAGGCCACTGACGTACAGAATGACTATCAATCATTTTGGCAGGCCATCAAAGATGCCCAAGCGGGGCGTACCTCCGCTACCGTCATTCCGAATATGATGCGAAACATCCTGGAATATTACTTCACGTTCGTACACCGCCTGGACAAACTTCAAGCGGCGCTGGCCACACTAGCGGATGAGGATGCTGATTTCAAAGCCCTGTATCGATACGTCAATCGTGAGTCACACGCCGATGCGGTCAACATTACTGATTTTGGTGAGATTGAGCCGGCGCATTACCTGGAGCGATTCAGGCAGGTATTCGTAAAAACAGGGTTTGAAGAGCACTATGAGAAGATGATGGGGGAGCAAACCTGAGTCGACTGTCGTGGTAAGATTTGCCGCAACAGTTAACGCGTCAGCCATGGCAACTGCAAGCCTGTTTATTCTACAGCCTGTTACATTGAAATTAACCACGCAAGGAGGGGGTAGGGTTATGTACAATTTTCTAGTGACTTCTCGCGAGGGAGCTTGGGAAAGTCTCGGCTACGAGTATGATAAGAGTCGTTTTTTGGAGTATACGAACGATGATATTGCTGCAAGTTTCAAGGAGCTGAAAGAGCCTCAGCTAAAAGCATTGATGGAGCTCCCTTGTCTCTTTGCGTACGAGGGCACTCGCCACACTATGAGGGTGGGGATGCTTGAGGTGAAACTTCGCAACAACGGCAAAATTTTATTCGTTCGCCCCATCATGGATGATCGGATTGCACCCATTGATTTTGAACAAATCAAACCCCTGCAAGCCGCTCTTGATATCCGCGATTGGGAAATCAACCGCACGCACTGGGCAGTTAAAAACGAGGATCTGCTCGATGTTCTCTGCCAAGTAGGTCTCATACCAGACGGGGTGGTGGGCTCGAAAGTAACTAAGGAGGATCTCCCGGCCACCTTGCCTCCGGAAACTAACGCTGACAGCGTTGGAGCTTTCATTGAGCATGTTTTTCGACTAGACCATGGCCGTCGCGAGGTTTTTTATCGGGGGCACTCCAATAGCAAAAAGTATCGGTTGGAACCCTCAATTTTTCGCAGGGATCAGGATGGTAACTTCGTCTACCGAGATGCTGAGGATAGGATGTATCGGGAGCTTCTGGTTTCCAATTCCCTGGATTTCAGTGGCGACATTTATACCCTGGATCGCTTGGTGCGGATGCAACATTATTCGTTACCGACACGATTGCTTGATATCACATCGAACCCACTGATCGGTTTGTATTTCTGCTGCAAGAGCCACTTAGATGATCCTGGAGAGGTCATCGTGCTCTCCATGGATTCTGAGTATATAAAGTACTTCGATTCAGATACGGCAAGTTGTATTGCTAACCTGTCTCGTTTGTCAAAAGGCGTCAGGGACTCAATCACATTCGATTCTGAAGACGTCGGTGGTTTTAACGATCAGCGAGCACTGAAGCAGTTGCTTCATTTCATTAAGGAAGAAAAACCATTCTTTGAGCCCCGCCTGGAGCCTGGGCATCTTCGCTCCGTGTTGTGCGTCAAAGGTAAACACACCAATAGCAGGATCTCATTTCAGTCAGGAGCTTTCCTTTTGTTCGGTGATGAGGCGGTCTTAGATGAGGAAGGAACTCCAGATATTACTCTTCATCGTATAGCGGTGACGAATAAACGAAATATTTTGAGAGAGCTTGATCGGTTGAATATAAACGAGAGCACCGTGTTTCCTTATATAGAAAGCTCAGCGAAGTACATTGCCCAAAAGTTTGCCTTCCAAGCCAGTGAATGAAGAGACAAGTGCACTTCTTCTATGCGCTTGATGCCGTTGCTGGCGGGGGAGAGCTGGTGCTCGCCACCTGGTTGCAATCGGTTAGGGGAGGCGATCGATCGCTGCACCGTAATCAAATTTTACGGTTGATCCGGACACGAGGACTGCTTCGAGTTGAAGCTTGGATGCGTCCTTGACGATGCGAAATTCGCTCACTTCCCCTGCTTGGCGGGTGAGTTTCCAGATCAACCTGAGCTTCTCGGTGGCCATGCGCACCTCTATCGCGCCTTGGGAGGACTTGGACAAGAAAGCATTGAGCTTGCTCTTCAGCTCAAACCTAGAGTCGTATGGGTAGGGGCCAAGGGTGAAGGGGCCGTCCCCGATAATTCGATCAAACTCGATTTTTGGCTTCATATGTAATGCTTGGATTTCGCGATGCTCCCGCCAGCGGTTCCAAGCCTTGATACCCCTGGCAGTGCAGTGTTCGATCCAGCGTGTCTCTGCCTCCAATGAGGCTTGTTCAGACTCGCAGTTTTCCACGACTTTGAATGCTGGGGTCATCCCGTCATCAAGTATCTGGGCAATTTTGGCTGCCGCACGCTTGCAGTCGTGTTTGGCTTTCCCAAGATGGCCACGCTGTCGGCCTTCGAAGTCGCCTGTCTGCCCCACGTAGAAGGGCTCCTCCGTCACGGGATCAATGATCAGGTAGACGACATAATGCTTGGCAACCACGCCTTCCAAGATCGACTGTTGAGGGACGACGGTCGGCTGTTGCTCCGACGCTTGCGTGCTGAAGTGAAGAACCGGTGAGTGGTTCGAACCTGGCGTGGGGGTGTTCTGGCGGTACCACTCCTCAGCGAGCGCGAGCGTTGCGAATGACTGGTGTCTCGCGTCCGGAAAGCGGTCAATCGACAAGCGAGCTCCACCTTCCCAGCTATTGAAAATCCCGATTTTCCGTCCGTGGACGACAGCGTAGAACTTCGGTTTCTTGGCCATCCTGTGCAACCTCCCTGAATGACTTACTCGACCTGAGGATCAGATCTGTAAACCTTGTAAGCCATTCAGGCACTAACCCCATGTTCGATAGCGCAAGAAGCGTCAAGGCGTCGTCGATAGGGACATCCCTGGGCGTTTGGGGCTCTAGGCCTGTCTTTCCATCCAGAAAATGGTCGCTTCAATTGCTTCCATCACGCGTAGCTTCAGTCCGCCGGTCATCTTAACGATTTCAAATTGATGAGCTGCCTGAGCCTCAAGCCAAGCTGGGTCGAGACGCTCCTGCAAACTCGCTATGCCGCCAGGACTATTCACGAAAGGGCTGATCGGCCAGGTATTGAGTTCCTCGGCCAGCAGGCGGATTTTGTCCGTTAACACCAGCCAGTCCAAGGCGTGTCCAGGAGAGATTGAAGCGGCCATGCTCAGTGCGTGATGAAAGTCCGGAAGCCTGGAGTGAGCAGTTTCCATCGCAGATTTGAGACTAATGATGTTCTTCTGCTCAAGCATCCCGCTTTTCAATAGCTTCAGGTTCTCTACGTCCAGCACCGCACTGTCGACGGAAGTGATGGGCGTCTCATGACCGAAAACACTGGATCTCTCGTAAGCATGGATGACTGAAGCGGCGATGAGATTAAGCGGATGGAGTGTCAGCGTCTCTCTGCGATTCTTGGGCACAAGCTCAACGATTACGTAGAAAATATACGCTGAGAAAAGCCCTACAAGCAGGTCGCTGGAAACGCTTGCTGTGGCATCAGCACGCAAAAAGGCAGGAACCCGACCGCCCTCCAGGAAAGGCCACAAGTCCAGCTTAAGGTTAATCAGGACGATGAGCGCCAACACCATCAGTGCCGCGCCAAGCAACCATTTCTCCCGCGTTTCCCGCCAAATCCACATACACTTACCTCCGTGAATGCCCGCTAGCTTAGCCGCAGGGAGGCGCTTTGACATCAAATGAGCTTGGTGTGTCAATCAACTGCTGAGCTTACCGCTGAAACTCTGGATCCGTCGTTGCGTTCTGTCTGTTCCAGCCGCATTCCTTGGTGCTCGTAAAGGAAGGCTGGAAGGCCGATGCCGAAAGCGCCGATAGCGTTCTGATCAAGGATCGCGTTTGTTACGAATTCGAGCATGGCAGCATCAGTTCGCTGGCCTGCGTCCATCGCGGCGGCGAATGCGTCGTTGGCCTCTTTCTCAAAGAATTCACGCATGCCGATGACTGCGACCTTGCCCTCAGGTATCTCCGCCATCTGAGCAACAGCTGGTATGGAGTCAGCATTGCTCCCGTCTCCATCGTCAGGCCCTGGCACGATGTCGTATTGATAGATGTGGTACTTGCTCGTAAGCGGGCAGCGCACGCTCAGGACGAATTCGGCTTGATAAGCGGTGAAGTTCTTTTTCATTCCCTTGTGCTCGCTAGCGCGGTCAAGTACAGCTTGAATCGAGTGCTGAACTACGCCAGCAATGAACGCGGCGCTCAGCAAATAATTGGGCCCATAGTCGCTGCGCTTGAACATATCGCCGTCGCAGTGCTGACCGATGAATTTATGCCTCTCGCATGGCATGGCCAGCTGGTATTTGTCGTCACGATAGGTCGGTTTCAACTCTCCCAGGTGGTTACGGATCGAGTTCATGATGTGCTGGGAAACAAGAGTGCTTCCTGCAAACGCGATAGCACAGCCGTCTTCATAGATGAACCCGTGATAGCCGTTGAACCAATTGCCAAGCAGGTTTACACCGTTCACGCGAATGGGAATCTCGTAGACTTTCTTGTAACCATTGACTAGCACCTCGCCTTTCTGAGTGATGCTACTGTCAGAGGCAAAGAACGTTCCTCGGCCATGAACGCTCTTGATACCTTCAAAGTCCAATTGTTCCAGCGTGTGACCAGCCACAATCAGCGTCATGCATGTGCTCCCGGAAATTGATCAGCATACCGAGAGCATGGGGGCTTTGACATCAAATCAAGCGGCGACGTACTCAGTTGCCAGCCTGTCAGCGTCCTCCTGGGAGAAGTCATTCTGGAGCACGCCACGGCGTTTCAGCTCGGCCAGGTACTCGAACTGTGACAGATCGCCGTTCGCACGAGTCGTGGCTAGGGCCTTGCATCGAGTATGTCCCTGACAGCCTTATCTGCCACGGGATCCGGCAGGTGAAGTACGACACGGATGGCCAGGCGCTACCGGAGGACAAACGGTCATTGCAGGACTATATGCGTCCGCTGTCGACAAGCATGCAGGCAATGCGGATGGAAGGGGGCTTCTGATCCAACTGCGGTCTTTGGTCTCGCCTGGTCTTGTTTGGTTTGGTTTGCATTCGGATTCGGGGTTAGAGAGAGCCCTCAGCCTCTCGGGCTCAGTCTTGTTGTTGCGGCATCTCAGTGTCGAAGCAACCGTAGGAAGGCGTCTACTGTGCGTTCGACAATCTGCTCAATCTCATCGCGGGCAAGCGGGTCACTGTTACCTTTGACCTGCTTCCAGAGGATCCGACCGTCAAGCATCTCCATGAAATCGCGGGCAGCAGCCTCGGGCTCTTGAACTGCCAGGACACCTCGGCGTTTCAGCTCGGCGAGGTAGTCGCTGACAACGGTCATCGCCGGCGCCTGGATAACCTCGTCAAAGCGGTTTGCAAGCATGGGGAACCGTCGACCCTCCATTATCACCATGCGCAGGAAGTCTGCGGCGGTCGGGCCTGACCAGAAGCACGCGAAATCGGTCGCGATCTGTGTGAGGCCGCTTCGAGGGTCGGCCAACGCGCGCTCATCCGTTGCCACATTCATAACAGGGAAGGCCTTCCACATCCGCTCTGCCACCGCCACGAAGAGGGACTCCTTGCCTTCGGGGAAGCGGTTGTACAGAGTCTGGCGGGTCACCGCTGCGGCTTTAGCGATCTCCTCCATACTGGCACCTTCGCACCCGTGCTCGATGAACATTCGACCCGCAGCGGCGAGAATCCTGACCGGGCGTGATGCGCTTTCGCCAGGATTGAGCAGGTCTTCGACGGGGGAGTGGCTGGCTGCATTCATATTGGTTACCTGTAGCAGAATAGGTTTAGTGTTACTGAAAGAGCTGCAATACGCCACCCATGTTTTATCTAATTAACTTGACTGGGGTGTAAAGTAAAGCTGCTTTGGTTGTGCGGGTGGTGAGTAGGTTTAGTTGCTGTTGGAATATTTGAACATTTGCGTGAGGTTGGTTTATTAGGTCGCGCTGATGGGGATAAGGAAAGTTGTTTGGTTTTTTGAAATATCGGGATTGGCCTTTGCTCTGATCATGTCTTTTTTTTGAGCCGGCTTGTCGATGATTCCGGGTCGTGATTGTCTGTGGTTATGGGATCGTGTTGGCCGGCCAGCTCAAAGGGGGTGTAGTTGGATGGGTACCCGAAGAAGGCAGAGTTTTTTCAGATAGGTACCGACGTCTTCCGGTTGAGGAATTATCATCGGTTTATTCTTTAATTGGGGTTTTGAAAATGGATGCTAACACTCGTGCTGCTGTCGAACTGTGTGAAGACGTACTGCGTGGAGACTATCAATACAACGCTGAGCACAGGATCTTGGGCAGTACCAATCGTCTCATCGAAAGCCTGCTGGGGCGTAGCCATGAGCTTGCCGATGCTTACGTCGAGCTTCGTGATGGATTGTCTGCTGATTCGGAGGCTTTAAAGTATTTCTTTGAGATGTACACCACGGCAGTCACCTCCTGGAGTCCTCAGAAAATAAAAAAGGCACGGGAGGATAAGGAGGAGCTGACTGAACTGAATGTGCGCATTGCAAAGGTTTCAGAAATGCTATCTGAGTTGCTTTCGCGCCGGACGGAAGTTAAAGAGAGATCGAGTTTTACTTGTGATACCTACTACCACATTGTCGACGTGGTGGAAGGGGCTTCTGAGGAGAATGGGCTTTTTAGCTCTTATTTGAAGGGGAAATTAGAAGGCCTGGCCTATCAGTATGACCTGAAATACTGGGCGGCCATTAGTGCGGTGGTGGCGCAAATCGGTTTTGACGCGGCTAATGCGGTCACAGTCGCACGCGACTCTACGGCAATTGCGGCTACTGAAGCTCGTCGCCCTGGATTGGCTGACTTTCTGAAAGCCTTTGAGGCGACGCTTGATAAAAATAGAGTGGAGAATAACGGACTTATCCCCGATGAGTTTTCACTGTCGGATAGTTCCATGGCCTCATTGGTCAACTGTGGGATCGGGTTGCGAGTTGAGGACTTAGTTGATGCTAGCTTTGTGAAACGCTACCGCCAACGTGAGCGTGATCGCACGAAGAGGGAGAGGCCGGTGTCGGGCGACTGAGCTTCTAATTGGCTACTGCGTGCTTGCGGGGGGAGAGGGTTTTCTGGATCAGGAGGGGTGTCCGCTAACTCCCTTTCTGAATTTAGTTTTTGGCTCGGCTCGGCTTGGCTTGGCTCGGTTCGATTTGGGTTGGCCTGAGGGTAGCGAGGGATGGCTCTAAGACATGGCGTCGGAGCGAGTCTTTGAGGATGTATTGAAGGGGAGCTGGCCAGGTAGCTAGCGATAAAGTCATCCTTGTGGACAGCGTCGACGGTGCACCAGATTTTGGTAACTCTTGGTGACTCTCGGGTAGGATTTGAAGGCTAGACGGAGATGCTTTGATAGCTCTTCAGGGCTTGGTGGGATCGTCTGGAATGCCCGGATTTACTGGCTTTGAGATGGAGCGGGTAGAGGGAATCGAACCCTCAACTAAAGCTTGGGAAGCTTTCGTTTTACCACTAAACTATACCCGCTTTTGAATCGACGCCTTTGGCGCGGCTGACTTTGTACCAGATGCCGCGTGTTAATTGAAGCGTTATATGCCGCACCGATCCACTGCCATCTCGCTCACCCCTGATTCGCCGTCCACTGGCACTCATCAGAGTTCGCAACAGACCCATTCCTTCCCCGTGTGCTGCCCTTTCATTTCCCGTTCCAGTCACATCGAAAACGCCTGTTGAGACTGAACCGTTCTGTAGTGAACGCGGCGGGGTTCGGGTGCGGGCGTCAGGAATGCATGCAGTGCGCTTTTCGATGCCAGGCATGCCGCCTTGTTCTCCATGTCCAGAAAGTGCCCGGCCTCCTGAAGGGTGCTGAAGTGGCAGTCGCGGATGTAGTGGGCGAAGTGCCGGGCGTCGGCCGCCGAGGTGTATTCGTCCCATGCGCCGTTCATGAACAGCACCGGCACGTTGATGCGCTTGGCCGCTTTCATCTGAGGGTGATTGCTCGCGTCCAGCACATGGTTGATGTGGTGGTGCATCTGCGCGTACTCGTGCAAATCCAGGGAGCTGACGTGCTTGTGGTTGTAGCGCTTGAACAGCGAGGGCAGGTGTTTGCCCAACGTGCTGTTGAGCAACTCCCCGACCCCGTGGCCGTTGCAAGTGCCAAAGTGCTGCAGGCCGCGCTCGAGGTAATCGCGCAGCGGGTCGCTGATGACGGGGGAGAACGAGCTGATCACGGCCTTTTCGATACGCTTGGGCCGGTGCGCCAGGGCGACCAGCGCCGCCGCACCACCCCATGAGAACGACAGCAGCAGTTCAGCGTTGAAATGGTCAATGAGCTCAAGCAGCAACTGTCCTTCCAGCTCTTTGGTCAGGGGGCGTTCATGGACATTGTGGGGTTTTGATTTGCCTGCGTAAGGCGGGTCGTACAGCACGACGTTGAATTGCGGATGAAGGTTGCGCACGCTCTGAGCGAAGGAGGTGGTCGTGGCCAGCGAGCCGTTGACCAGAATGATGGTCTTCTCGGCGGCGTCCGCACGATAGAGCTCCGTGTAAACCCGGAACTGGCCCTGTATGTCCAGCACAGCGATTTCTGGCTTCATCTCCATGTCTCCTGACGAAAAAACGGGGTGCGCAGAGACACGTTGCACAGGTTTCGTGACAGGTAGGCCATTTGACGCAGGTTTCAGATCAACTCGATTTCATCGGCACTCAGTGCTCTGTACTGTCCGGGTTCCAGCGCGGAGTCGAGCCTCAGTGGCCCCATGCTTTCCCGGTGCAGGCGGGTCACCTTGTTGTCGAAGTGGCCGAACATGCGCTTGACCTGGTGGTAACGCCCTTCGACGATGCTCAACCGGGCGCGATGACTGTCGAGAATCGTCAGCTCGGCGGGCTGTGTCGTCAGGTCTTCAAACGCGAAATAAAACCCTTCGGCGAACTTCTCGATGTAATGCGCGCTGATGTCGTCTTCGGTTTCGACGTAGTAGACCTTCGCCAGTTTGGTGGTCGGCTGCGTCAGCCGGCGCGACCACTGGCCATCGTTGGTGATGAGCATCAGCCCGGAAGTGTTGAAATCCAGGCGGCCGGCGATGTGCAGATCGTCCTTGTCGGGTTCATCCAGCAGGTCGAGCACGGTAGGGTGCTGCGGATCGACGGTCGCGCTGACGCAGCCCTGGGGTTTGTGCAGCATGAAATACCGGGCGGGTTTGCCGAGCTGGAGGACTTCGTCGTCGATCCGCACCTGACTGAATTCGCGCACCTCATGCAGCGGGTCTTTTACCGGCAACCCGTCGACCTGCACGCGGCCTGCGATTAGCGCCAGTCGTACATCTTTGCGGCTGAAGCGCGGCAGGTTGCTGAGGAAACGGTCAAGACGCATCGCGACGCTTCGCCTCAACGCCTGCGCATTGCGGGCAAAGACACGCCTGTCCACGCACCGCTTCGGGCAATGCTGCCAATACCTCAGGGTCGATAGCGACGGTAAAACACCAGCAGGCTTGATCCACTGTGCGCGGATCAGCCAGGGTGCAGCGATTACTGGCGCCGCAAACAGGGCAGATGCGGGTGTCGATGATGTGAGTGTCCATGGACGGCGTTGCCTTCAAGTGTCGCGGGTGATGGACGCGCTGCCTTGCGCTGAACAGCACCTGTCTTGCGGGCTGATCCGGTTTGCGCGGGATTGTAACGTCGCCAATGCTAGCGCGCGGCCCTGTCTCGCGCCATGAGCCTGTGATCTCGGGCAACGCGGCTACGGGGTGATCGGCGACGGGCCCTTGGGTGCCACAAAAGAGGGGGAGCGCCCCAGCAGTGATCCCACGGCAGGGCAGCGGCAATGCACCAGCAGGATCTTGTCGTAATGAATCCCTTGCCGATGCAATTCCCCGAATAGGTCCTGCAGGGTCGGATTGGTCATGCCGAACCGGTTGCGCACGGTCAGCACATCCATGGGCGTTGCAGGGAGCGGGCTGGGCAACGGCGGCTGATGACTGTTGCGCACGATCTGGCTGATGTCCCGATAACTCTCATAGCGCTCGCTCTGAAATTTCGCCAGGGTGTAGTTCTTGATGCGCCCCGGCAGCGAGGTGCCGGCCATCAGCGTGTCCCGGGCGATCAGGTCAGGAAAGGGCCCGACACCCGGGCCGGGCAGCGTCTGTGTACTGTTCAGCATCGCGTAGGGCCTTACCGACTGGCTGGCGATACGGTGCAGCATCGGGTCAACCAGTTCATGACCGTGGGGCGCGAAAGTTCGCAGTTCGGTGCCATTGGGAATGGCCGTCGTGCGCGTCCACGGCAGGTAATACCCATGGCTGCTGACGACCAGGGTGCGGGCCTGGCTCCGGTCCGATGTCCACAGCAGAAACTTGCGCCCCAGCTTCCACACCTGAACCGCTGAGGTGCCGAATTCGGCGTTGCCCGCCACGCTCCACGTCTTCATCAGTGCAGTCCCGTTGAAAAACGGCTTGATCAGCGTTTTGCGCGGCTGAGTCGCACGCCGCAGCCAGTCGCCAAAACGACGGACAGGCGGAGCAGAATGGTCTCGCGCAAGCCCCTGTCGAAGCCCCTGTTGCAGCCCCCGCCCAAACCCTCGGCTCAGGGCAGCAGTCGGCGCTGCCAGTTTGCTGAACGCCTGGAACAGACGTGGGGTAGCCGGCGCCAGGTGCAACAGCCCCAGGGACAGGATGGCGAACATCACCTGGCGCCGTTCCTCCTGGCGGTCGCCGGGAAGGATGGCGGCCTGAATCCCCAGCGCAACGCTGGCCGCGCTGGCCGTCAGCGCGGCCAAGGAGGCGGCCGGTAGCACCAGCGCTATCGGTGCCAACAGCAGTTGCAGACGATTGAGGTGTTGAATCCAGGCGCCGAGGGACTGCTCGCGGTCGGTCACGATGCTGTCCTCGGCGTCGTACTGGCTGTTAAGCCGCAGGCCCTCACAGATGAATCCCATGGGCGAGCCGGACACCTCATGCTCGCACAGCTGATGCTGTCGGGCGGCATGGGTGTCCGGGTTGTACAGCGGCTCGGTCCAGGGGCGCAGGATCGAAACCGGTTCGGACGGCGCACGAACGCCGCCCCACAGTTCGAGGATGTAGCTGAGCCTGCCGTGAAAACGGCGCGGCATGTAACTGAGCACTGTCTCGCGCCATGCCGGGTTGGCGGCTGCGGCCTTGAAATGGCTGATCAGTTGCTGACGATTACTGAATGGCACGAAGGGCGTGGGCTGTCCGGCCTGATAAAGCACGCCGCCTTCCTGGTCTGGAGCGCTGATCATCAGCAAGCCGACGCAGGGAGGACAGTCAGCGCCCAGTGGCAGGCCGTTGCCCACATAAAAGCCTGCTGCGCGCCAGCGTGTGGCTGCTGTCACGGGACGCGGCGTTTCCGGCAGATGACCCCGCTGAACCTGCTCCACGGCATCGATGACCCTTCCGAAACTGTCCACGTCAAGATCGCCGGTCTTGAGGGCCAGCAGCGCCTGGCTGACGAACGTCGACCAGAGCGAACGCTCGATATCAGCGCGTTGCTGCTGCCAGAACGGGTCGAGTCGGCGCTGCATGAGGTCGAGAAAGTCGATGCCCTGAATGTACGCCTCGACGCTGGCCGCGCTGATATTCAGCTCCGCCTCGGGCGACCACGTCCCATCGCCGCTCGGGTCTGCATAGACGACCCAGCGACCGCCTTCATCGTCGTACCCCTGAGGCTGATGTGCCCTGAACCGGCGCATGAGTGCCTGACCCAGGGTGACGGGCGTTTCATCCGGCGTGACGATCACGTTCGCCGCGGCAATCCGCGCATGACCCCAGGGCGTCCTCGATGCGCCGGGCAGGTAGCGGACGAACACCCGCTGCGGGTCTGTGATCAGGGCATGCGTTTGCTTCAACGGGACCCGATTGAACCGGGGAGACATCTGCCTGAGCCACTGGCCCATGAGCCGGTTCGCCACCCCGAGAGGCGTAGGGATTCGCGCCAGCAACGGCTCATGGTGATGCCAGTGATCAAGGGCGCTGACCAATGCCATCGCGGGTTCGATGGGCATCAGTGCTGCATGGTCGTCGTCGATGAGTGCCTCTGGTAATTCAACCGCGTCGCTGCCGGTCAGTCGCGCGGCCCAGAACTGTTGCTGGGCGGCACGCAGTTGAGTGAACACGTCGTTTGAAGGGTCCGCCAGCGTGAGGGTGGTTTGCGCGCTCTCGAGGGTGAGATTGAGTCGATGCCAGGCCGATGCGTTGATCGCCTCCAGCACCTTGTCCGCCTTCCAGGGCGCGTCATCGCTGATGTACTCATGGCAGTGAGGCGCGCTGCCCAGCACATGGACATAGCAATGTCCCGTGGTGTTGGATCGTACATGGAAGATACCGGGGATGATCTCACCGTTCAGCGCCACTCCGCACACGATCGAGCGTGCCGGCGGCTTGATCGGCTGCAGGTCCTGAAGGTGTTGCGGGAAACGTTTGAGCCCTAGCGCATCCAGCGCCAACAGATGGCCCTCGTTATCGAGGCGCTTGCGCGAATGCAAACGGGTCACACCATCGAGAAACGCCAGCTTGGCGAGCATCTCCCAGGTGTCGCCGTGCTGCTCCCAGAACTGACGCTGCACCTGCTCATATTCCAGCGTCCATCGGGCCTTGATGAGCAGTTCGAAAAACACCGAGACGGTCAGGGCGGGCGTCGAGGCCGACAGCGGGCGATCAGGCTCGGCGCAGCGTCGAAGTGCGAGCAACGCGGGCGGGTTCAGCACTTCCCGGCCCAGCTCCCGCAATGTCAGGCGCCACTCGAAACGCTCCCGGCCATCGGCCTCCACGGCCGGCTCCAGCGCAGTGCTGAAGTGGATGTGCAGCTCATCGATGTCAATTGGGCCGCCAACGTGTGCCAGCAGTGTTTCCTCCAGCCTCTGGTCCAGATGACGGACGACCGAGGGCGGAAACGCCAGATCGAGCTGCCAGGCCTTCAGCACCCAGACTGATCCGTACAACAATTCGGCGACCGGGCTGGCGGCCTGACGCATCAAACGTTTGTGGTTGAGCGTGTGAGGTTCGGCGGGCGCGACGGCGACGGGCTCCAGGGTTTCTGCAGGGCGCACGTGCTCCGCGAATGGCGAAACGCTGAAAGCGCTGCCATCGGGGAGGTTGTCGTTGGAGGTCAGGTCAAGGCCGCTCGCGGGGTGGGAGCTGCTGTCGTTCATGGAAAATCGCGCCACGGGGAAAGGTGCCCACTATGGCGCGATGCCGGGTTGCAATGGCGTTAACTATGTATCGCGTATGCCACCGCGTTTTATGCCTGGGGCAAAGCTGCAATCGCTAAGCTGCAAGCTGCAAGTAACAACAGTGCCAATCAGCCAACGTCCAGCACCACCACCCGTTGCCCGGCACGCACCGCTGAGCCGGGTTGCACGCGGACGTCGCTGACCACACCGGCGTGGGGTGCCAGCAGCGGGATTTCCATCTTCATTGACTCCAGAATCACCAGCGTTTCGCCTGCCTCGACGCGCTGACCGACGCTGACCTGCACTTGCCACAGATTGCCGGCAATGTGGCTGTCGATGCTGGTCTGCCCGCTTTCCAGCGCGGCTTCTTCCGTGGATTCGGCCACCGCTTCGTCGCTCTCGAACGAGGCCTGGCCGTTGGCGATCCAGCGCTCCCGCTCGGCGTTGAACGCGCTCTGCTGCTGGTTGCGGAAGGCCGCGATGCTCTGCGCTTCATCGGCGAGAAAGGCCTGATAGTCCGTCAGATTGAGCGTGCTGTGGTCGATCTGCAGCGGGTATCGACCGAGGGGGAAATCGCGGCGGATGGTCAGCAGCTCCTCGGCGCTGACGGGGTAGAAGCGGATCTGGTCGAAAAACCGCAGCAGCCACGGTTTGCCATCGAATGCTGCCACCGCGCGGTAGCGGTTCCACATCTGCAACGTGCGCCCCACGAACTGGTAACCGCCGGGACCTTCCATGCCGTAGACGCACATGTAGGCGCCGCCGATGCCGACGGAGTTCTCGGCGGTCCAGGTTCGCGCCGGGTTGTATTTGGTGGTGACCAGCCGATGGCGCGGATCCAGCGGCGTGGCGACCGGCGCACCGAGGTAGACATCCCCCAGCCCCATCACCAGATAGCTGGCGTCGAAGACGGTGCGGTGCACTTCGTCGAGGTTCGGCAGGTCGTTGATGCGGCGGATAAATTCCAGGTTGCTCGGGCACCAGGGCGCGTCCTTGCGCACGGTGGTCATGTACTTCTCGATGGCCAACTGACAGGCCGGATCGTCCCAGGACAGCGGCAGATGAACGATGCGCGACGGCACCTCCAGGTTCTTGCTGGCGCAGACGCCGTCCCACTCCCCGGCGACCACATCGAGCAGCGTGTTCAGCGGCAGTTGCTCGGGCTGGTAATGCACCTGGAGCGAACGAATGCCGGGCGTCAGGTCGATCACGCCGTTGAGTTGCTTGCGTTCCAGCGCCTGCATCAGCGCATGGCCGCGGAAGCGCAGCACCAGGTCCAGCTCCGGCGCGCCGATTTCCAGCAGCAGATGGGTGTCGCCAGAAAGTCGAGCAACGAGGCGGGTGTCGTCTTCACCTATATCAAGAACGATGGGTGACTGTAGGAGCGCGCTTGCCCGCGAATGCAATGGCTCAGGCGCTAAACATTCATCGGATGTACCGCCCTCTTCGCGAGCAAGCTCACTCCTACCCAGATCGGTATTCAGTTTCAGCGAGCGGGCTGCTTCGACGCTGACCGGATAAAACCGCACCTTGTCCCCGGCCTTGAGCTGCCCCAACTGCCACAGATCCGCCTCGATGATCGTCACCGGGCAGACAAACCCGCCCAGGCTCGGCCCGTCCGGCCCTAGGATCACCGGCATGTCCCCGGTGAAATCCACCGCGCCGATGGCGTACGGATTGTCATGAATATTCGACGGGTGCAGGCCCGCTTCACCGCCGTCGGCGCGCACCCATTCCGGCTTCGGCCCGATCAGGCGCACACCGGTGCGGCTGGAGTTGAAATGCACTTCCCAATCGGTGGCGAAGAAGGTCTCGATGTACCGCTCAGTGAAATATTCGGGAGCGGCGTGTGGGCCATAGATCACCCGAATGTCCCGCACTGCCGGCAGCTCGGGGATCGGCGCGGGTGCCAACTGCTTGCCTGCGCTGCGGTCCACCAGCGGCGCGACATGCAACACGTCCCCCGCACGCAATGCCCGCCCACCGTGCCCGCCAAACTGGCCCAGGGTGAACGTGCTTTTACTGCCCAGATAATCCGGCACGTCCAGCCCGCCGCGCACGCACAGATAACTGCGGGCACCGGCGCCGGCGATGGTGCCGAGGGCCAGCGTCGAGCCTGCTGAAACGAGGAACGATTGATTCATCGGCTGCGCGTCGCCATCCAGCGTCAGCGGAATGACCGCGCCCGTCACGGCGATGACCGCATCGGTGTTAAAGCGCAGCGTCGGCCCGCTCATGGTGATTTCCAGCGCGGCGCAGCCTTCCGCGTTACCCACCAGACCATTGCCCAGACGCAATGAGCGACTGTCCATCGGACCCGAAGGCGGTACGCCCACCGCCCAGTAACCCAGACGCCCCGGGTAATCCTGAACGCTGGTCTGGGTGCCGCCGCTTAGCACTTCGAAGGTGTCGGCGCGATAGCTTAGCCCTTCAAGGCACCGCGTCCACGGCTGACCGCTGGCGAAGGGCACGTCCGCGATGATCTGGCGCAAGTAGTCGCGATTGGTCTCGATGCCGTACAGCCGCGTTTCGCTCAGGGCCTGGGCCAGACCGTCGCTGGCCGACGCCCTGTCCGGCGCCCAGCTAATAACCTTGGCGATCATCGGATCGAAGAATGGCGGAATTTCACACCCGGCCTCGACCCACGTGTCGATGCGCAGGTGTTTACCGTCGGCGGCGGGGAAGTGCACCGAGGTCAGCAAGCCCGGGCTCGGCTGAAAATCCCGGCCGGGGTCTTCGGCGTACACACGCGCCTGAATCGCATGGCCGACAGGCTGTAAACCCGTGCGCAATTCAACCAGCGGCGGCAGATCGCCGGCCGCGAGCTGAATCATCCAGCTCACCAGGTCCACGCCCCAGACCTGCTCGGTCACGCCATGCTCGACCTGCAAACGAGTGTTCACTTCCAGAAAGTAGAAACGCTGATCGTCGCTGTCGAAGACGAACTCCACGGTGCCGGCGCTGCGATAATTGACCGCTTTCGCCAGCTTGATCGCCGCGGCGCACAGCTCATCGGCCATGCCAGCGGGCAGGTTCGGCGCGGGGGTTTCTTCGAGGACTTTTTGATTGCGACGCTGCACCGAGCAATCGCGCACGCCCAGGGCGATCACCTCGCCACGACCGTCGCCGAACACCTGCACTTCCAGATGGCGGGCACGCTGGATGTACTTCTCGATGAACACGCCGGCGTCGCTGAAGTTGTTCTGGCCCAGCCGCTTCACGGCCTCGAACGACTCGCTCAGTTCGCTGGCGCTGCGGCACACGCGCATGCCGATCCCGCCGCCGCCCGCCGTGCTCTTCAGCATCACCGGGTAGCCGATGGTTTCGGCAGCGCTCAACGCGGATTCAAGGCTGTCCAGCAGTTCGGTGCCTTCGAGCATCGGCACGCCGTGCTGTTTCGCGAGGGCGCGGGCGGTGTGCTTGAGTCCGAAGATCCGCAGTTGCTCAGGTGTCGGGCCGATGAAGGCGATGCCGGTGTCTTCACAGGCCTGGGCGAAGGCCGCGTTTTCGGACAAAAAGCCGTAACCCGGATGAATCGCTTTGGCGCCGGTGGATTGGGCGATGGCGAGAATCTTGTCCACCGCCAGGTAGGTGCCGGCGGCGCCACCTTCGCCCAGGCTGTGGGCTTCGTCGGCTTGCAGGATGTGCAGACTGGCAGCATCCGCTTCGGCGTACACCGCGACACCGCCGACCTGCAGGGCGCGAAGGGTACGCAGGATGCGGCAGGCAATGGCGCCGCGGTTGGCAATCAGCAGTTTGTCGAACATGGCATAGACCCGGGGATCGATAGCGATCAACCCCACACTGGGTAGCGGGCCGTCCCGCTGTGGTACGCATTGCACGAAGGCCGTCCCTCGCGCCGAAGCCTTGAAGCCCTGAACACTTGAATCTGTGGTCAGCGGTCAGTCCCAGACAAGCAGTTCTGCCGGGGTCGGGTTGTAGCCGTTGCACGGGTTGTTCAGTTGCGGGCAGTTGGAAATCAGCACGATCACGTCCATCTCGGCGCGCAGTTCGACGTACTTGCCGGCGCCGGAAATGCCGTCCTCGAAGGTCAGCCCGCCGTCCGCCGTGACCGGCACGTTCATGAAGAAGTTGATGTTCGGGCTGATGTCGCGCTTGCTCAGCCGACCGTCATGGAGGCAGGCGCGCAGGAAGCTGTCGCGGCAGCTGTGCATGTGCTTTTTTTCCAGCGCGTAACGCACGGTGTTGCTCTCCTGGGCGCAGGCGCCGCCGAGGGTGTCGTGGCGTCCGCAGGTGTCTTCGACGATGGTCAGCATCGGCTTGCCCAGGTTCGAATACAGGACGCTGCCTTTGCTCAGGTAAACGTTGTTCTGCCGGCGCAACGTGCGCTGCACGTCATACCGCTCACGCGGGTTGGCCAGGCTGTAGAACAGCGTGTCGACCGCCTGATTGCCTTCGAGGTCGAGCAGGCGCAGGGTTTGCCCGGCCTTGAGTTCGGTCAGCGATGGCTCGCCCGCCGGGATGTGGGTGATGGAAACGGGGGCGTTCGTGTGGTGATGAGAGTGTGCAGTGCTCATGGCAAGCCTCCTCAGGCGAACAGGCGATCGGTGTTGATGAAACCGCGCACGTTTTCTTCGCGGGACGTGCGGCAGTGTTCGGCAACGCTGGGGTCAGCCTTCATCCAGCTCAGCTTGACCGGCTGCGGCGCGTACTCGGGGTTGGGGTCCATCGGGTGTTGCAGGGCGGTCATGACCACCAGCGTGTCCATCGGCGCGTACAGCTCGATGCTGTCGCCCGCTTTCGAGTTGCCCGGTACGAAGGTCAGCGCGCCGTGATCGTCGACGTTGACCCGGCTGAACAGGTTCAGCGTCATCAGCAGGTCGGAAAGCCCCAGGCCCCACTTGCCCATCTCCACCAGCAGGTTGTCGGCGCCGTTGCGGAAGAAGCCGTTGCGCAGTTCCTGATAGCGACCCTGGCCGTATTTCTCGCTGACCTCTTCGGCGCACAGCACGCCGCCGATGCTGTCGCTCCAGCCGCAGGTATCGGCAGTGATCGCCGCCAGTACGCGGCCCATGTCCGAATACAGGCAGTGACCGGTGGTGAGCTTGGCGGTGTGCTGGCATTTGAGGCTGTCAGGCAGGTTAAGGCGCTCGGTTTTTTCATGGGCGTTGAACAGCGTCAGGCTGATGTTGGCGTTGCCGTTCAGATCGGTCAGACGCAACAATTCGCCACGTTTGAGCACGAACGACAGGTGGCCGCCGCCGGGCAGCAGCTCTTCGGCGAACACGGGGAACAGCGTGGTTGAATCAGTCATGGTCAATGTCCTTCAAGCCGTTTTCAGCGAATCGAGCGCCACCCGGGCGGCGCGACGATCGCTGTTCAGGGGAATGTCGTAAGTGATGCGCGCGCCATAGGCGCCGGGGGCGTGGGGGTCGATGCGGACCTTGTCGAACACCAGCAGTCGAGTGCCGAGGTTGAAGCCTTCCGACAGGTCATGGGTGACCATGAACACCGTCAGTTTCGTCTCTCGCCACAGCTCCAGCAGCAGCCCATGCATGTCCTTGCGGATGCCGGGATCGAGGGCGCCGAAAGGCTCATCGAGCAGCAAAACCCGAGGCTTCATGATCAGTGCCTGAGCAATGGCCAGACGCTGCTGCATGCCGCCCGACAATTGCGTCGGGTACTTGTCCAGCGCGTGATCGAGGCCGACCTTGTGCAACAGCGCCGCCGCCTGTTCGCGGGCGTCACGCTTGGCGGCGCCGAACAGCCGCCCGAGCAACCCCGAGCGGGGCAATTCGAGGCCCAAAGCGACGTTGTCCAGCACCGACAAGTGCGGGAACACCGAATAGCGCTGAAATACCACGCCTCGCGTCGAATCCGGTTCGTTCGCCAGCGGTTGGCCGTCCAGCAGGATCGAACCTTTGCTGGCGACTTCCTGGCCCAGCAGCAGGCGCAGGAACGTCGATTTACCGCAGCCGGAGGCGCCCACCAGTGTGCAGAACTCGCCTTCGGCGATGCTCAGGTTCAGGCCTTCGAGCACCACCTGATCGCCGTATTGCTGCCAGACGTTTTTGACCGAAATAAAGCTCATGGGCGTGCCCCTTCGTACCACGGGAACGCTTTGCGGGTGAGGGCTTTCAGGCCCCAGTCCATCAGCCAGGCGAGGAGGGTGATCCACACCACGTAAGGCAGAATCATGTCCATCGCCAGATAGCGCCGCACCAGAAAGATCCGGTAACCCAACCCGTCAGTGGAAGCGATGGCTTCAGCCGCGATCAGAAACAGCCACGCCGACCCCAGCACCAGCCGCAGCGAGATCAACAGGCGCGGCAGCAATTGCGGCAGTACCACCCGCAGGATCAGCGTCCAGGTCGAGGCCCCCAGGGTCTGCGCCTTGATCAGCAGCTCGACCGGAATCTCCCGGGCGCGCTGCTCCAGGTCACGGGCCAGCACAGGGGTGATGCCGATGACGATGAGCATCACCTTCGACAACTCGCCCAGCCCGAAGACGATGAACAGGATCGGCAGAATCGCCAGCGGCGGCACCATCGACAGCACCGTCAGCAACGGCGACAGCGGCGCGCTGAACAACGGCAGCACCCCCGACGCGATGCCCAGGCACAACCCGACCACCGCGCTGATGGTCAGGCCGATAGCCAGGCGCTGGAGACTGGCGCCGGTGTCCTGCCAGAGCAGGTATTCACCGGTGCGTTGGTCTGGCACGAACGCCACCCGTTTGACCGCATCGGTCATCTGCACGGCGCTGGGCAACAGCTTGTCGTTGGGGTTTTCCGTCAGCCGCGTCGCCGAGCCCGTGAAATAGGCGAACAGCAACAGGGCGAACGGCAGGAGCACCAGAATCAGGCGACTGGCGCGATCCGGGCGGCGGTTTATCAAACGCATGGCAAAGACCTTTGGTTGTTACAGCTTGCCGTCGGCAGCCATCTGCACGTAGCTCGGGTCGAAGTGCAGCTTGAGGTTGGCCTTGTCGCCTTCGGTCACGCTGTTGGCGAAGGTCATGCCGACCGCGCTGGCGTCTTTCGCACCTTCGCCGAGCAGGCCATGGTCGAAGGAGAAGTCCGCGACCTTGCGCATGGTCATCGGCAGTTGCTTGCTGGTGGCGAATTCCAGCGCTTCCTTGGGCGTGGCGAACAGCTTGGTGGTGTCCAGTTGCGACTGGAAGCCGGCCAGATCGGTGCCCGACGCCTGGGCCATGTGCTCCAGCGCGGCTTTGGATTCGGCGGATTTGGCGTTCATCAGCGCCACCACTTCAAACCACGCGCCGGTCAGGGCTTTGCCCAATGCAGGGTTGTCTTTCAGGGTCTGGGTGTTGACCACCATCATGTCCATGATCTCGCCAGGGATCTTGCTGGAGTCGAACACCTCGGTGACGCCGGGCTTGGCCTTGATCTCCGAGAGCATCGGGTTCCAGGTGGTGACGGCCTTGACCTCGCTGGTGTTGAAAGCAGCGGCGATGTCGGCGTCGGAGGTGTTGACGACTTTCAGGTCTTTTTCGGTCAGGTCCACTGAATCCAGCGCGCGGGCGAGCAGGTAGTGGGACACCGACAGCTCGACCAGGTTGACGTCCATGCCCTTGAGGTCGGTGACTTTCTTCCCGTCTCCCTTGAGGACGATGCCGTCGTTGCCGTTGGAGAAGTCGCTGACCACCAGTGCGGTGCTTTCAACGCCACCGGCGGCGGGGATGGTGAGGGCGTCCATGTTGGTCATGGTGCAGCCATCGAACTGGCCGGCGGTGTATTGATTGATGGATTCGACGTAGTCGTTGAGCTGAGTGACTTTGATGTGGATGCCGTATTTCTTGGCCCACTTGTCGACGATGCCTTGGGTCCCTGCGTATTCCCATGGCATCCAGCCGGCATAAATGGTCCAGCAGACGTCGAAATCCTTTTTCGGAGCGGCGGTGGCCGAGAGGCTCAACGCCGCGAAGACGCCTGCGGTAAGCAAGCTGAACATACGGGACTTTTGCATGGGGGTGTCTCCAGTAGCGAAAAGGGCGGTCAGGAGTACGGCGACACCACTGGTGTCCTGTCTCCCGGGCTTTTATCCCGCCGTGTAACCTCTACTGGAGGTCGCCAACTCTCGGACCAGCCACTCGCTTGAGGCGAGCCGGAACCCTAGTCGGCTATTGCAAATTGTGGTGCCGCGAACCTGAGGTGACTCCTGCACAGGATCCCTCAAGCGAGAGTTGTGCCAAGTTGCGCAAACCCTTGTGGCGCCTGAGTCGGGCAGGCGCAGGTCGTTCAACGAAGGACGAGACGTGCACTGATGCAGGGCGCCGTCTGGCGGCTGGGGACTGCGGTGGGGCACTCGCTCTGGATTCAAGAGTCTGAGTTAACGTTCTCGGCAGTTTCGGGAACGCCGACCAGCGCCGCTGGTTCGAGCTCTACCGCGGTCCGGGAGGCCGCCATGTATCGACGATTGCTTACCGCTTTGATGACGTTGTCCCTGGCAGGTTGTTACGGAGGTTATTACGAATCAGAAAGCTACACGCAGCCGATCTATAGCAGTAGCTACAGCAGCGGTTATGTGTACGACAGTTATCGCCCGGTCGCTCCGGTGTATTCCGGCGGTGCGGTGTATTACTCCTCGCCGCGTTATTACTCGGCGCCTCGCTACTACGCACCGCCACCGCGTTATTACGCGCCTCCACCCCGATATTACGGGCCTGGATATGGGGGAGGTCGCCCCGGCTACGGTGGTCGTCCCGGTTATGGCGGCGGTAACTGGAATGGTGGAGGCGGTGGATACCATGGAGGGGGTGGCTACAACGGTGGCGGCAACGGCTATCGTCCACCGCCACAAGGTCCACGACCCGGAGGCGGCAATGGTCCCGGTCCCGGCAGCGGCTGGCATGGCAATCCCGGCGGTGGCGGTGGCGGCGGGCCCCGTCCCGGTCCTGGTGGATCGGGCGGCAATCACCGTGAAGACGGCGGTTTCGGCCGTGGCGGACACGGCGGGCCGGGCGGTGGTAATCGCTGAGTGATACAAGAACGGCGCTCCGAGGAGCGCCGTTTTTTGTGTTGAATGTTTAATCCTGCCCATGAGGGTGCACGCATCCCAATTGTGGGACCGGCTTCAGCCGGGAAGAGGCCGGTATGGGCACCCTCACGTGTGTGGTGTGAATGACAGGCTCAGTACTCCGACAAATCCGCCAGCGGGTGCCGTCCTTCCCAGGCTTTTTCGAAATGCGCATCCACCACTGCCAGCGGGATGGTTGAAATGTCCTGCCAGTGCCAGTGGGGTTTTTGATCCTTGTCGATCAGCCGCGCACGCACCCCCTCGGCGAACTCGGGATGCCGGCAGCAGTTGAGGGCCATGGTGTATTCCATCTGAAACACCTCAGCCAACGACAGATGGCGCGCCCGTTCGATCTGCTCCCACACCAGATGCGCGGTCATCGGGCAGCCGTCGGTCAGGGTCTTCGCCGCCTTGGCCAGTAACAGGTCATCAACATTCAGGTGATGTTTCAATGCATGCCAGGCACTCGGTGCGTCGGCGACGTCCAGCAGCTCATTAAGGGTCTCGCGACGAGGCAGCCATTGCGCGGCAGGCATCTGATCCACCGCTTCCAGCTGCAGCGCTCTGAACAGGCTGGTCAGTTGCACTTTCGTCTGTTCCTGCCAATTGAGTTGCAGCAGCCGGTCGATCATTTCCTCCTGCTGGTCATCCAGCAGAAAACGGTCGGCGAGCCCAAGATCCAATGCGTCACGGCCGTTGATGTGCGCGCCGGTCAATCCTAGGAACAAACCCAGCTTGCCCGGCAGTCGCGACAGGAACCAGCTGGCGCCCACGTCAGGAAACAGGCCGATGCTGATCTCCGGCATCGCCAGCCGGCTGCTGGGCGTGACGACGCGGATGTTCGCCCCTTGCAGCAAGCCCATGCCGCCGCCCAGCACATAGCCGTGGCCCCAGCAGATCAGCGGTTTGGGGTAGGTGTGCAGCGTGTAATCCAGTCGGTATTCCGCCGCGAAAAACTGCGCAGCCAGCGGCGGAACCGTGCCAGGCTGACCGCTCCCGGCTTCGACCAGCGCACGCACGTCGCCGCCGGCGCAGAAGGCTTTTTCGCCATTGCCGCGCAGCAACACGCAGACGATTTGCGGGTCGCTGGCCCAGTCGTTCAGGCGGTCCTGCAGCGCGAGAATCATCGGCAGCGACAGGGCGTTGAGGGATTTTTCCGCATCCAGCGTGGCGATGCCCAGGCGGGCGCCGTCCGTGCCGGTGAGCTCTTCAAATTGCAGATTCATCGTGACCTCTTGTCAGTGGTACGGGGATCT
This sequence comes from Pseudomonas sp. NPDC078416, assembly GCF_050268485.1. NCBI lineage: Bacteria > Pseudomonadati > Pseudomonadota > Gammaproteobacteria > Pseudomonadales > Pseudomonadaceae > Pseudomonas > Pseudomonas sp. NPDC078416. The sequence continues at coordinate 148,452 of NZ_JBNNGV010000004.1, forward strand.
ATCCAGAAATGTGAGTCCCCTCGACGCCCGGAAGTTGCAAACCGGCGGCTGTGAACGAGTGTAGGAAGATCCGACGGCGCCGCGCTGGAAATAATCAGCCACAGTCCCTAAAGTTGCGCATTGTTTCTGCCGGATCACACCATGACAAACGACGACCGCATCAAACTGGAGGCCAGCTGGAAGCAGGCCCTGCGCGACGAGTTCGAAAAACCTTACATGGGCGAGCTGCGCGAATTTCTGCGTCAGGAGCATGCGGCAGGCAAGGAAATCTATCCGCCGGGGCCGCTGATCTTCAATGCCCTGAACTCCACGCCGCTGGATAACGTGAAAGTGGTCATCCTCGGTCAGGACCCCTACCACGGCCCCAATCAGGCCCACGGCCTGTGCTTCTCGGTGCAGCCGGGCGTGCCGGCGCCGCCTTCGCTGGTCAACATCTACAAAGAGCTCAAGCGCGACCTGAATATCGACATCCCCAACCACGGCTATCTGCAATCGTGGGCCGAGCAGGGTGTTTTGATGCTCAACACCACGCTCACCGTCGAACGCGCCAACGCCGCGTCCCATGCCGGCAAGGGCTGGCAGCATTTCACCGACAAGATCATCGAAACCGTCAGCGCCCGGCAGCCGCACCTGGTGTTCCTGCTGTGGGGCGCCCATGCGCAGAGCAAGAAAAAACTGATCGATGCGTCCAAGCACCTGATCCTGACCGCTGTGCACCCGTCGCCGCTGTCGGCGTACAAAGGGTTTCTGGGCTGCGGGCATTTTGGTCTGGCGAACAAGTTTCTGGAGCAGAACGGCCTGGCGCCGATCGAGTGGCGATTGCCAGCCAGCGTCTGACGCAAATGCTTCGTCCGCCGCGAATTTTCTAGGAGCGCGCCCAATATCTGCGCCGGCCGCAGATCCCCATGCAGGAGCGTGGCTTGTCCCGCGATCGGCCGGGAACCGGGCGTGGAATGGGCGCATGGGGTGGATCAGGGAAGAAATCGATGGCTGGTGTGCTGCCGCTGCGCGCCAGATCGCGGGACAAGCCACGCTCCTACAATTTTTTGCCTGCGCAGGCCTTGCGATCCCAATACCGAAACAACGGCTCGGCCAGAAACAACACAAACAACAGCCTCATCACTTGCATCGCCGTGACCAGCGGGACCGACAGTTGCAGCACCTCCGCCGTCAGGCTCATTTCTGCAATTCCGCCCGGCATCATCCCCAGCGTCAATGACCGTAAGTCCAAGTGAGTGAGCGTGCTCAGCCCCAGTGCGCACAACGCCGCGATGCTCATCGTCAACGCCGTCCCCAGCAACGTGCGGCCAATGAACGACGGCGCACGACGAAAGAACGCGCGGTTGAAGTGACAGCCAAGACCGCTACCGATCAGCCACTGCCCCAACTGACTGCCACCCTGGGGCAGGCCGATGTGCAAATCGAAACTGACGCTGATCACCGCGCTGATCAACAGCGGCCCGAACAACCACGGATTGGGCTGTTTCAACCGCTGCCAGCCCCAGGCCACCAGCGCGCCCAGCGGAAACAGCAGCATCAGCCACCGCCAGTCCACCACCGTCGCATGGGAAGGCGGGCCGCCGTCGCCCATCAAATACTTGAAGATCGCCGGCACGCACAGCACCACCGCGAGCACCCGCAGGCTTTGCCCGGCGGCGACGTTGCTGAGAATCGCGCCGTTGCGTGCGCCGAGGTTGACCATCTCGCCCGAGCCGCCGGGCATGCTAGAAAAGAACGCCGTGGCGCGGTCTTCACCGGTGCGTAGCATTAGCCACACGCCGACCACGCTGGAGACGCTGGTCACCAGTGCGCCGATGAAGATCAGGCCGAAGTGGGAAAGGACTTGTTCGATGACGACGGGTGTGAAGTGCAGGCCGATGCCGATGCCGACCACCCATTGGCCGCATTTGCGGCCGCCGGGGATTTCAGCCAGCTGCCACGGTGTGAGGCAGCGGACCAGGATGATCGCGAGTAACGAGCCGACCATCCAGGGCAGTGGCCAGCCGACCTGACTGGCGAGGAATCCCCCCAGCAGGCCAACCAGCGGTGTGCCCCACCACGTACTGAAGGGTCGATCAGACATCGGCCAGCGCGCGACGCTGCCTGGAGCGCTTGCGCCAGATGCGGATCAGCGGGAACACCAGCATGAACGCCGTTCCGACCCACATGCCCAGGGTGATCGGGCTCGACCACAGAATTTCCAGGCCGCCGTTGGAAATCGACAACGCACGGCGCAGGTTCTGCTCCATCAGCCCACCGAGGATGAACCCCAGCAAAATTGGCGACAGCGGGAAGTCCAGCTTGCGCAGGATGTAGCCGAAGATGCCGATGCCGACCATCAGGAACAGGTCGAAGGTGGTGGCATGCACCGCGTAGACGCCGATCCCGGTGATGATCGCGATCACCGGCACCAGTGCCCAGTTCGGCACCGACAGAATGCGGGTGAAGATGCGGATCATCGGAATGTTGAGGATCACCAGCATGACGTTGGCGACGAACAACGAGGCGATCAGGCCCCAGACGATGTCGGGTTGCTGTTGAAACAGCAGCGGCCCCGGCGTGATGTTGTACAGCGACAGGGCGCCGATCATCACTGCGGTGGTGCCCGAACCCGGAACCCCCAGCGTCAGCATCGGCACCAGCGCACCGCAGGCCGCCGCGCCGATGGCAGTTTCTGGCGCTGCCAGACCGCGCATGTCGCCCTGGCCGAATTTGCCGCTTGCACCGGCGATGCGTTTCTCAGCCATGTAGGTCACGGCGCTGGCCAGCGTCGCGCCCGCACCTGGCAACACGCCCATGATGAAACCCATCAGACCGCAACGGATGTTCACAAAAAAGACTGAGCTGGCTTCCTTGACGTTGAACATCATGCGGCCGGTCGCTTTCACCGCTTCCTGACCGCGATGGGTTTTCTCCAGCAACAACAGGATTTCACTGATCGAGAACAGGCCCAGCACCAGCACGACGAACTGGATGCCGTCGGCCAGATGGATGTTGTCGCCAGTAAAGCGGTACACGCCGCTGTTGGCGTCGATACCGATACTCGACAGAAACAGCCCGATCAGCGCCGCCACAAACGTCTTCAGCGGTCGATCGCCGGCCATGCCCCCCAGGCACACGATGGCGAACACCATCAGCACGAAGTACTCCGCCGGACCGAAGGCAATCGCCCATTTCGCCAGTAACGGCGCAAACATGACCATGCCGCAGGTGGCGATGAGCGCGCCGATGAACGAACTCCACGCCGACAGTGACAACGCCACACCGGCCATGCCCTGACGCGCCATTGGATAGCCGTCCAGCGCGGTCATGACGGTGGAAGCTTCGCCGGGGATGTTGAGCAGGATAGAGCTGATGCGGCCGCCGTATTCGCAGCCCAGGTACACCGCTGCCAGCAGAATCAGTGCTGACTCCGGTGGCAGGCCCAGGGCGAAGGCAATCGGGATCAGCAGCGCCACGCCGTTGATCGGGCCCAGGCCGGGCAGCAGGCCGACGACGGTGCCGATCAGCGTGCCGGACAGGGCGGTGATCAGGTTGTAAGGGGTCAGCGCGACGCCGAAGCCCTGGCCGAGATAGCCGAGAGTGTCCATATCAGTTCTCCAGAACGTCGAGCAGGCCGAGAGGCAGGGGCACATCCATCACTTTGTCGAACAGCACGTACAGCGCGATGCTCATCAACGTGATGATCACGACACTCGGCAGCCAGCGGCCGCCGTACAAGCGCGCCATGGGAATGCCGACCAGGATGCTGCTCAACACAAAGCCCAGCGGCTCGAACAACCCGGCAAACACCAGCAACAACACGGTGCAGATACCGATCTTGATCAGCGTTGGACGGTCCAGCGCCGGCTCTTCCTCGGAATGCACGATCGGTGTCGGACGAATCGCCATGTACAGCAGCGAAATACCCATCAGCGCCAGCATCAGCAGCGGGAAGGCACGGGGGCCAACGGGTTCGTAGGAAAAGGGCGCCTTATAAGGCCAGGCCATCATTGCCAGGCCGATGCACACCAGCAGCAGCACGACAGCGAAAAGTCGTTGTATCACCATGGAAAACTCCCGGATCACGCCACCGCGCAGGCGGCGCAATCCTCAGTCAATCGAAAACCGGTCAATGCAGTTCAATCACTGAATCAGGCCGAATTCCCTGGCCAGCGTCTTGTACTCGGCGACGCGGGTTTTCACGTACTTGTCCAGCTCTTCACCGGTCATGGCGAAGGGGAACAGCTCACGCTGATCGCGCAGCTTGGCGAAGTCTTCCGAGGCCAGCAGTTTGTCGAACGCCGCTTTCCACCAGTTGTAGTCCTCGTCCGACACCTTTGGCCCCAGATAGAAACCGCGCACCACCGGCCAGACGATGTCGTAGCCCTGCTCTTTGGCGGTCGGAATGTTCTTCATTTCCGGCTCGTCCAGACGCTCTTCGGAGAACACCGCCAGCAGGCGCATGTCGCCGCTGAGGATGTGCGGCATGGAGTCGGAAATATCGGTGGACCCCACCTGGATGTGGCCGCCGAGCAGGGCCGTGGCGATTTCGCCGCCGCCTTCGAGGGCGACATAACGCAGTTCGCGCGGATTGATACCGGCCGCTTTGGCGATAAGTGCGGTCTGCATCCAGTCCTGGCTGCCCACGGTGCCACCGGAGCCGATGACCACTTTGCCGGGGTCGGTTTTCAGCGCTTTGACCAGATCGTCCAGGTTCTTGTAAGGCGAATCAGCCTTCACGGCGATCGCGCCATAGCTGGTGCCGACGGCGGCCAGCCAGCGCACGGCGTTTTCATCGTAACGGCCGAACTTGCCTTGGGCCAGGTTCAGCAGCGAGCCGCTGGACCAGGCCACCAGAGTCCCGGCGTCGCTTGGCCGCTGAGCCACCACCGCGTTGTACGCCACGGCGCCGACGCCGCCCGGCATGTAGGTGACGCGCATCGGTTTGGTGAGGATTTTCTCATTGACCAGAGCGCTTTGCGCCAGTTTGCAGGTCAGGTCGAAGCCGCCACCGGGCGAGGCCGGCGCGATACATTCAGGACGACCGGGCTCGGCGGCCCACAATTGGGTGGCCATCAGCATGCAGCTGGCGGCAACGCTGATATGGCGCAACGATAGGTTCATGGTCCGTCTCCAGAGGAGTTGTTGTTTTAATGGGATCAGGCAGTCATACGGTCGTCAGGCAGGCGTGCCACTGAGTGGCAAGCGCGTGGGCCCACACAATGCGGACGTGACGAAACACCGCGCAACAGGGCTGCGAGGTGAACAGTAAACACAACGGGATTCAGGCGGCACCAGGGCCGAGGATTGCAGTGAGGGCATCACTGATGACTCCGATATTGTTTTTATTGTAGAAAACGCATCGAGGCGTTTTTCGTCACGAACCTGGCACCAGCAGCGTCACACGGGGCGCAAGAGTGACAAGTCGTAGCGGGATCCTAATCAGCGAAGCTTTCGTGAACCTTTCAACTACCTTTCAATTAGCTTTCAGTTGGCGGGCTGCAGAACCCTCCCAGGACATCCCTCATCAGCGCCGCGATCATTCCGGCGTGCCGGCCCTTCACAGACGACGGCGCGCCTGTAAACTCGGTGCATAAAATGCTCACTGGGGAAATGTCGATGCGTGTCCTGCTCGTCGAAGATCATCTGCAACTGGCTGAAAGTGTCGCGCTTGCGCTCAAGAGCAGCGGCCTGACCGTTGATGTTCTGCACGACGGCGTTGCAGCTGATCTGGCCCTGAGCAGCGAAGAATATGCCGTGGTGGTGCTCGATGTCGGCCTGCCGCGTATGGACGGCTTCGAAGTGCTGGCCCGTCTGCGGGCCCGGGGCAAGAACACGCCAGTGCTGGTCCTGACCGCCCGCAGCGACGTCAAGGACCGGGTTCATGGCTTGAACCTCGGCGCCGATGACTACCTGGCCAAGCCCTTCGAGCTGTCCGAGCTGGAAGCGCGGGTCAAGGCGTTGCTGCGCCGCAGCGTACTCGGCGGCGAACGCCAGCAACGCTGCGGCGAACTGGTCTATGACCTCGACACGCGCCGCTTCACCCTCGGTGAAGAACTCCTCACGCTGACGTCCCGCGAGCAGTCGGTGCTTGAATCGCTGATCGCCCGGCCTGGTCGGGTGATGAGCAAAGAGCAACTGGCGGCGCAGGTGTTTGGGCTGGACGAAGAAGCCAGCGCCGACGCCATCGAAATCTACGTGCACCGTCTGCGCAAGAAACTCGATGGCCACCCGATTGCGATCGTCACCTTTCGGGGTCTGGGTTATCTGCTGGAAAGCCGGGATGCTTAATCCGTTTCCTTCAGCGGAAAACAGCCTGCGCTGGCGCTTGCTGTGGAACCTGGGTTTGCTGCTGGTGGTGCTGATGATCGCCAGTGGCATGAGCGCTTACTGGAACGGACGCGAAGCAGCAGACACCGCCTATGATCGCACCCTGCTGGCCTCGGCGCGGACCATCGCCGCCGGCCTGTCGGAGCACGACGGCACCCTCAGCGCCGACGTGCCCTATGTGGCCCTGGACACCTTCGCCTATGACAGCGCGGGGCGCATTTACTACCAGGTCAACGACATCAATCAAAAGCTCATTTCCGGCTACGAAAACATCCCCGCGCCGCCGCCGGGCACGCCGCGCACCGACGCTTATCCGGCCCTCGCCAAGTTCTACAGCGGCCGCTATCAGGGCCAGGATGTGCGGGTGGTCAGCCTGCTCAAGGCCGTAAGCGAACCGAACATGAACGGCATGGCCGAGATCCGCGTAGCGGAAACCGAGGAGGCACGGGTGGACATGGCCCAGGCGCTGATGGCCGATACCCTGCTGCGTCTGGGCATGCTCGGCAGCGGCGCATTGTTGCTGGTCTGGTTCACGGTCAGCGCCGCGTTGCGTCCACTGGACCGTCTGCGCACGGCGGTTGAGGAACGCCAGCCTGACGATTTGCGCTCGTTGCCGCTGGTCGAAGTGCAGCACGAGCTGCGCCCACTGGTCAGCTCGCTCAACCACTTTACCGAGCGGCTGCGCATGCAGTTCGAGCGCCAGGCGCAATTCATCGCCGACGCGGCCCATGAATTACGTACGCCGCTGGCTGCATTAAAGGCGCGGCTGGAGTTGGGGCTGCGTGATCAGGAGCCTGCGGCGTGGCGCAACACCCTGGAAAGCGCCGCCTCCGGCACCGACAAACTGACCCACCTGGCCAACCAGTTACTGTCGCTGGCGCGCATCGAAAATGGTGCGCGGGCCATTGCCGAAGGCGGCGCGCAATTGCTTGACCTCAGCCAACTGGCGCGGGAGCTGGGGATGGCCATGGCACCGCTGGCCCACGCCCGGGGTGTGGCGTTGGCGCTGGAAGCCGACGAGCCGGTGTGGATGCGCGGTGAACCCACGTTGCTCAACGAACTGCTGAGTAACCTGGTGGACAACGCCCTGGCCCACACTCCGGCGGGCGGCAACGTGATTCTGCGTGTTCACTCCCCGTGCGTGCTTGAAGTCGAGGACGACGGCCCCGGCATCCCGGCCCACGAGCGCGACCGAGTGTTCGAGCGCTTCTACCGGCGCAACCAGCAGAGCAAGGGATCCGGCCTGGGGCTGGCAATTGTGGGAGAGATCTGCAGGGCCCATCTGGCGCGCATCACCTTGCATGACGGCGCACAGCGAGGCTTGAAGGTGAGGGTGAGCTTTATGGTCCCGGAGTCCGGGCTGGTGGGACTGGCTTGAGCGGTCAGGCCAACGCGATCAGTACAACAACGTCATCGCCTGGTTCATCTCGTTGATCAGCCCGCCATCGGCCATGTTCAGGCCCAACTGCGCCACGGCCGGCACTGACTGAAAATGCAGATTCTGATACGGCGTGCCGTTCATTTCGTGAATGTGAATCGTCGCGACCTGCACCAGATCCACATAGTCAGCCTGATCCGAAACACGGCTGAAATTCTGGAATTGCCGGGGCACGATCGCCAGGCCTTCCGGAAAATCCCATGAGCGCAGCAGCCGCTCGCCGATGATTGGATGGATGCGTTCGATGACATGATTGAGGCTGATCGGGTCGGCGAGCAACTCGTAGTTGTCTTCGGCGTAGGTCAGGATCGGCAGCACGCCGATGAGATGAATAAGTCCGGCCAGCGTGGCCTTGTCAGCCTTGAGGCGCGGGCTCCTGTAACTGAGGACATTACTGACCCCGGCCACCTGCATGCTGAGTTTCCAGATGTCGCGCATCTTGGTTTCGATGACGTCGGACTTGGCGTGAAACATTTGCTCCACTACCAGCCCGATGGCCAGGTTACAGCTGTAGTTCACGCCCAGACGTCGAACCGCCGTCAGCACGTCGCTGACCTCGAAATTCGGCCGCAGCAAAGGGCTGTTGACGACTTTGATCAACCGGGCCGACAGCGCGGTGTCGCTGCCAATGACTTTGCTCAGCGCAGCGATGGAGATTTCCGAGTCTTCCGCCGCCAGGCGGATCCTCAGTGCAACTTCGGGGAGAGTTGGCAGAAACAGAGCATCCTTGTCGATCGCCTTGATCAGATCCCTCTGCACTTCGTCAGCCATGCTACTCATATTGGATCTCTGGACATTGCATTCCGGCCAGCAGCCGCCCCTAGAGGGTACGGCGCTGGCAACTACGCTGACGTCTTGCACAGGCTTCAACCGGGTTCAACGCTGGGTTTCGAGCTTCGCGTCGAGCGTGTAGGGCAATTCGTTTAATTGCAGGGCCTCGCCCTCTGCCGCGCCCAGATGAATCCGCCCATCCTCCGCCGCATCCGCCTGCAAGACCGCCAGCACCTCGATCCCGACATCAGACCGGGCCGCGATCACAATGTTGCCTACCGCGCTTGAATGAACAGGCGAAAACAGCGCAGTGCCCGGTTCAGGCACTTCAGTGCCTGCCATGGTCAGGCGATACTGCCGGCGTTTCAGCTTGCCGAGGTATTGCATGCGCGCCACGATTTCCTGGCCGGTGTAGCAACCTTTCTTGAAACTCACACCGCCCACGGCTTGCAGGTTGATCATCTGCGGAATGAATTCTTCGCGGGTCTGCCCGAACACCTGACCGATGCCGGCGCGAATCTGCCCCAGCAGCCAGTCGTTGAGCGGCGCCTCCGGCACATGGGCGATCAGCCGGCTGCGCACGTCCTCGGCCTGATCGGCACGTACCCACAGTTCGGCGCGGGCAGGAGAGACGCGGATCGCGATGAGGTCATTGGCGCGGACCACCGAGTCGGTCTCCTGCGCCAGGTCGAGGCCGAGGCTGACCAGCGCGCCGTCACCATCCTGCAAACCGAATCGCGCCCAGGACGCGCTTTCGTCGGTCAGTTTGGATTTGGAGAAGACGGCGTACTTCTTCAGGTCCAGCAGTTGCGCTTCGATCAGCTCGCTGGCCATTGCCAGCAACACGCCGTCGCCTTCAAGCAGGGTGCGGAAGCTCGACTGCATGCGGCCTTTTTGCGTGCAGCGCGCACCGAGGGTGGCTTTGCCTTCGCTCAGGTAATCAATGTTGCAAGTCAGTTGGCCTTGCAGGAATTTGCCGGCATCCACGCCGCGAACGGCGAGCACACCTTCATGGGACAGGGGGCAGAAAAATGCTGGAACGGCCATGAGTCATCGCAGGGTAGAAGTCTGGGGCACCATCATAGTGCCGCGTGCCGTTAATGGGTATACGCAAAAAGCTGCGACCAACTGCAAGTACGCCCCACGACGATGCGCCTGTATACTCGCCGGCAAATTCGAGGAGCCCTCCATGGTCGAAGATGTTGAACTGAATCGCCTCTTTTGGCACAGCCGTCGCGGCATGCTCGAGCTGGATGTATTGCTGGTGCCGTTCGTCAAAGAAGTCTACCCAACCCTCAGCCAGGTCGATCGCGACCTCTACGTGCGCCTGCTGACCTGTGAAGATCAGGACATGTTCGGCTGGTTCATGCAGCGCGCGGAGTCGGAAGACCCGGAGCTGCAACGCATGGTTCGGATGATTCTGGACCGTGTCCAGCCGAAGTGATCGCTTCGAATGCCGTTGGCCGCCCTCCCGAGCGCTGCTGACGGCGTACCTCGTCACGCTAATCCTAGCGCTGGCGTCCACCGCTCTCCTTTCAATTCCCCTGTGGGCGAAAGCCATCGGCGTCCTGCTGTGCGCCTTGCACGCATCACGCAGTCTTCGCTTCTTCATTCTGCTCGATCGACCGCAGTCGCCCACCGGGCTGCGGCGTGACAGCAGCGGTTGGGCGTTGTGGAGTGAGGAGGGTGGCTGGCAGCCGGTGCAGCTACGACCCGACAGCCTCGCGCTGCCGCACATGGTCGTGCTGCGTTTCAGGGGGGTGACAGGCCATTGGCTGAGCCGCTCGCGGGTGCAAAGCCTGTGCATCCCGGCAGACGCCATGGCGCCGGACAACCACCGACGCCTGCGTTTACGCCTGAAGTTCAGCCGGCGAAGGTGGGCGGCACCAGAATAGTGTCCAGCGCTTCGGGCAGCATGTCCGGATAATCCAGCGTGTAGTGCAGCCCGCGGCTTTCTTTGCGCGCCATCGCCGAGGTAATCATCAGTTCAGCTACCTGGGCCAGGTTGCGCAGCTCGATCAGATCGCGGCTGACCTTATAGTTGCTGTAGAACTCGTCGATCTCGTCCAGCAACAGCTGCACCCGATGCCGGGCGCGCTGCAGACGCTTGTTGGTGCGCACGATGCCGACGTAATCCCACATGAACCGACGCAGCTCATCCCAGTTGTGGGCAATGATCACGTCTTCGTCGGAATCGGTCACCTGACTCGAATCCCACCCCGGCAGATGTTGCGGCTGCGGGACGTGTTCGAGCTGAGTCACGATGTCTGCCGCAGCGGAGCGGGCGTACACGAAGCATTCCAGCAGCGAGTTGCTGGCCATGCGGTTGGCGCCGTGCAGGCCGGTGAAGCTGGTTTCGCCAATGGCGTAAAGGCCGGGCACATCAGTGCGGCCTTGCTGGTCAACCAGAACGCCGCCACAGGTGTAGTGCGCCGCCGGAACCACGGGAATCGGCTGACGCGTGATGTCGATGCCGAAGGTGAGGCAACGCTCGTACACCGTCGGGAAGTGGCTCTTGATGAAGTCTTCGGACTGGTGACTGATGTCCAGAAACACGCAGTCGGCGCCCAGGCGTTTCATCTCGTGGTCAATGGCGCGGGCAACGATGTCACGGGGCGCCAGTTCGGCCCGAGAGTCAAAACGCTGCATGAAGCGCTCGCCATCGGGCAGTTTCAGGTAAGCGCCTTCGCCGCGCAGGGCTTCGGTAATCAGAAAGCTCTTGGCTTGCGGGTGGTACAGGCAGGTGGGGTGGAACTGATTGAACTCCAGATTGCCCACGCGACAGCCGGCGCGCCAGGCCATGGCGATGCCGTCGCCGCAAGCGCCGTCCGGATTGCTGGTGTACAGATAGACTTTCGCCGCGCCGCCGGACGCCAGAATAGTGAAGCGTGCGCTGTGGGTATCGACTTCGCCCGTCGAGCGATCCAGCACATAGGCGCCCAGGCAACGCTGACCTTCCAGGCCCAGCCGCGATTCGGTGATGAGGTCGACCGCCACGCGCTGTTCCAGCAGTTCGATATTGGGGCGTGCCCTGGCCTGCGCCAGCAAGGTGCGGAAGATCGCCGCGCCGGTGGCATCGGCGGCGTGAATGATCCGGCGGTGGCTGTGCCCGCCCTCGCGGGTGAGGTGAAACTCGAACCCGCCGTCCACAACGGTCGACGGATCATCCCGGGTGAAGGGCACGCCAAGGTCGATCAGCCATTGAATGGCTTCGCGACTGTGCTCGACGGTAAACCGGACTGCGTCCTCGTTGCACAGGCCGCCGCCCGCATTCAGGGTGTCTTGGACGTGGGACTGCACGGTGTCGGCGTCATCCAGCACTGCCGCAACGCCGCCCTGGGCCCAGAAAGTCGAACCGTTCGCCAGATCGCCCTTGCTGAGGACCGCCACGTGCAGGTGCCCGGGCAATGTCAGCGCAAGGCTCAAACCGGCTGCGCCGGAGCCTATTACCAATACGTCGTGCTGGAAATGCTGACTCATCTCGGGTCTCGGCGTCTAAATGGCCACTAGTATAAGCAAGGGTGGAACGGCACAATGGCCGCGCTTTATGGCAACGGTGAAGCACGGTGGGAGCGGAGTGTGCGCTACCCCGCAACGTCCTGCACCCCGTTTGATGGTCGCGATCTTTCCTACAGCTCCATACGGATTGAGTCCTACAACTGACGGACGTGTGTCTTACGCCCAATAATGAACGATGGGAACTTTTCATGAACCCGTACGTTCAATAGTGGGTTGCCCATAAAGGAACAGCGTCGGCGTTACGCACTGGTAGTTTCAAGCCAATACGAACGTTTTTGACGACAAGATTATTTACGCAGCCGACCTGGTTCGAGCGGCGTTTTCTGTGCGGGCAACAGACGCTCGCCGGAAACTTGCTTGAAGGGGGGAGAACTTTTGCCTAAAGCCCGAGTCTATGTTTGCAAGCCTGCGAAAGAGCCGATGCGATGCTCCTTTAAGCTTTATGAGGAGTGTTCATGCTAACCCAGGAAGAAGATCAGCAGCTGGTTGAACGCGTACAGCGCGGCGACAAGCGAGCATTTGATCTGCTAGTGGTGAAATATCAGCACAAGATTCTTGGGTTGATCGTGAGATTTGTTCACGACACCCACGAAGCCCAGGATGTTGCGCAAGAGGCGTTTATCAAAGCCTACCGCGCACTTGGTAACTTCCGCGGTGACAGTGCGTTCTATACGTGGCTGTACCGTATCGCCATCAACACGGCGAAGAACTATCTGGTGTCGCGAGGTCGGCGGCCGCCGGATAGCGATGTCAGATCCGAAGACGCGGAGTTCTATGACGGCGACCACGGCCTCAAGGACATCGAGTCGCCAGAACGGGCATTGCTGCGGGATGAGATCGAGGGCACCGTCCATCGAACCATTCAGCTACTGCCAGAAGATTTGCGTACAGCTTTAACTTTGCGTGAGTTCGACGGTCTGAGTTACGAAGACATTGCCAGCGTCATGCAATGTCCGGTTGGTACCGTGCGCTCTCGCATTTTTCGCGCTCGGGAAGCCATCGACAAAGCCTTGCAACCTCTGTTGCAGGAAACCTGAGACAGCGGCGATAGCCACAAGAGAGGAACCGCCATGAGTCGTGAAGCCCTGCAGGAATCGCTGTCCGCGGTGATGGATAACGAAGCGGACGAATTGGAACTGCGTCGCGTGCTTAGCGCCATTGAAGATGCGGACACACGTGCCACCTGGTCCCGTTATCAGATTGCCCGTGCAGCGATGCATAAAGAACTACTGATACCTCATCTGGATATTTCGGCCGCCGTTGCTGCCGGAATCGCTGATGAAGTCAGTCCGCTCAAGGCCGGTCGCGGTCCTTGGCGCACGCTGGGTCGTCTGGCCGTAGCTGCGTCAGTAACCGTTGCCGTTCTGGCGGGCGTACGTCTTTACAATCAGGACGAAATTGCAGGGGCGCAACTGGCCCAGCAATCGCAGCCGACCAACGTTGCAATGCCGCAGGCCAAGGGCCCGGCGGTGCTGGCAGGCTACACCGAGGGCGAGCAGTCCCCGGGTCCAATGGCAAGCGGTGTGTTGCAGAACCAGGCCGGCTGGCATGACCAGCGTCTGCCAGGCTATCTGCGTCAGCATGCACAGCAAGCTGCGATGAAAGGCGCTGAAGGCGCTCTGCCATACGCTCGTGCTGCAAGCCTGGAAAACCGTTAAGGAGGATCATGCGCGCCATCCCTCTACTGCCGCTTCTGCTGGGTGGATGGCTGGTCCTTCCAGCTCACGCCGATGATGCGCAAGACCAGCTCAAACGTCTTGCGCAGGCTGAGCAGCAGCAAAGCTATACCGGCACGTTCGTTTACGAGCGCAACGGCAGCTTCTCCACTCACCGAATCTGGCAGCGCGTCGCCGACGGCAAGGTTCGGGAGCATCTTCTCCAACTGGATGGCTCTCCTCAGGAAGTGCTGCGCGTCAATGGGGTGACCCAATGCGTCAGTGGCACTCTTGAAGAGGGCGTTTCCAGTGTTCCCGATTCTCCGGCCCGTGCTTTTGACGCTGCCAGGTTGTCATCTTGGTATGACATCAAGTCGGCAGGTACATCGCGTGTCGCCGGACGTTTGGCGAATGTGGTGACACTGACCCCTCGTGATCAGCACCGTTACGGCATCGAACTGCATCTGGACAGCGAAACCGGCCTGCCGCTGAAGTCTTTATTGCTCAGCGACAAGGGCCAGTTGCTTGAGCGTTTTCAGTTCACTGACCTCAATACCTCGCAGTCACTGACTGATCAGATGCTTTCGCCAGACGCAGACTGCAAGCCTGTTGAGGTGGTCAAGGCCAAAGCGGACGCTCCCAAGCAGAAGGTCGCATGGCGCTCTGACTGGTTGCCGCCGGGCTTTGACCTGAGCAGTGCTGCGGCGCGCAAGGACCCGGATTCGAAGAATCTGGTGACCAGCCTGATGTATGACGACGGTCTTGCTCGTTTCTCGGTGTTCGTCGAGCCCGTCAGCGGCGCAGCGGTAACGGATATCCGCACCCAGCTGGGTCCGACCGTCGCTGTCTCCCGTCGCGTCACAACGCCCAAGGGCGATGCGATGGTGACCGTGGTGGGCGAGATTCCGATCGGGACGGCCGAGCGTATTGCTCTGTCCATGCGGGACGACGCTGCAGCCACGAGCAAAAACTGATTCTGCACACCGGTGATGCCCACTATGAAAAAGGTTTCATTTGGTCATTTCACGTTCACAAGCCTTTAAATATGGGCTTCACTGGTAATGCTGAAATGTTTAGTGCGCTTTGTCGGTTGCAATCGGATGTGTTTTTTTCTATAGGTCACAGCTTCGCAGCTGTGGCCTTTGTTGTTTCAGGGTCCAGGAAACTGGAGCAGATACAGGCGTCCCGGGAAACCGTGACGTACAGATGCTTCGCGAGCCTGCGGGCTCGTACCGCTTAACCACGCTCGTTGTAAACGGGAGCCATATGTCGATACCACGCTTGAAACCTTACCTGGCCTGGATGGCCGCTGTGCTGATGCTTGGACAGGTCGTCACCGCTCAGGCCGAAGCCTTGCCAGACTTCACCTCTCTGGTGGAGCAGGCTTCCCCTGCAGTCGTCAACATCAGTACGCGTCAGAAGTTGCCGGAACGCTCGGTTGCCCAGGGTCAGATGCCTGATCTGGAAGGGCTGCCACCGATGCTTCGCGAATTCCTCGAACGCAGCACGCCGCCAGGCTCCCGTGCACCGGGTGGCGGCAAGGGTGATCGTCAGCGTGAGGCGCAGTCACTCGGCTCGGGCTTCATCATTTCCGCTGACGGCTTCATCCTGACCAACAATCACGTGATCGATGGCGCTGACGAGATTCTCGTGCGTCTCTCAGATCGCAGCGAGATGAAGGCCAAATTGATTGGCACCGACCCTCGTACCGACGTCGCGGTGCTGAAGATCGATGGCAAGGACCTTCCCACTGTCAAGCTGGGTAACTCCGACAAGCTGAAGGTCGGTGAATGGGTGCTGGCAATCGGCTCGCCGTTCGGCTTCGATCACTCGGTGACCAAAGGTATCGTCAGCGCCAAGGGCCGCAGTCTGCCGAATGACACGTACGTGCCGTTCATTCAGACCGACGTGGCGATCAATCCGGGTAACTCGGGCGGTCCGCTGTTCAACATGGCGGGTGAAGTCGTGGGTATCAACTCCCAGATATTCACCCGCTCCGGTGGCTTTATGGGGCTGTCGTTCGCGATCCCGATTGACGTGGCGATGGATGTGGCCAACCAGCTGAAGGCCAGCGGCAAGGTCAATCGTGGCTGGCTGGGTGTCGTGATTCAGGAAGTGAACAAGGACCTGGCCGAGTCCTTCGGTCTGGACAAGCCGGCCGGTGCGCTGGTGGCGCAAGTGCTTGAAGACGGTCCGGCCGCCAAGGGTGGTCTGCAGGTCGGCGACGTGATTCTGAGCGCCAATGGTACGCCGATCGTCATGTCCGCAGACCTGCCGCACCTGATCGGCAACCTGAAGGATGGCAGCAAGGCCGAGCTCGAAGTGATTCGCGACGGCAAGCGTCAGAAGCTCACCGTCACCGTGGGTGCATTGCCGGCCGAAGGCGAAGAGATGGGCGCGGCCGACACCGGAGTCGAGCGCAGCAGCAACCGTCTGGGCGTTTCGGTGGTCGACCTGACCGCCGAGCAGATGAAGTCGCTGGACCTCAAGGGCGGCGTCGTCATCAAGGAAGTTCAGGACGGTCCGGCTTCGCTGATCGGTCTGCAGGCGGGTGACGTCATCACTCACCTGAACAACCAGGCCATTACTTCATCGAAACAGTTCACAGAAGTGGCCAAGGACCTGCCGAAGAATCGCTCTGTGTCCATGCGCGTTCTGCGTCAGGGTCGTGCGACATTCATCACGTTCAAGCTGGCGGAATAACCCGCCGGTCACAGCAAAAAGGAGCGGCCTGACCGCTCCTTTTTTTATGTCCCTACGGTGCGTGGAGTGCAGGCCCTGCGCGCGAACGTGACGCCTGATCGTTCCTTCAGGTACAATTCCCGGCTATTTTTGGCGGGCAGTCTGCCTGCGACCTTTTTCGAGTGTTGATCCGTGAGTGATTTGAGTCATATCCGCAATTTCTCCATCATCGCCCACATTGACCATGGCAAGTCGACGCTGGCTGACCGGTTCATCCAGATGTGCGGCGGTCTGACCGAGCGCGAGATGGAAGCTCAGGTGCTTGATTCCATGGACCTGGAGCGTGAGCGCGGGATTACGATCAAAGCCCACAGCGTCACGCTTTATTACAAGGCAAAAGACGGGATCACCTACCAGCTGAACTTCATTGACACCCCGGGCCACGTTGACTTCACCTACGAAGTCAGCCGCTCGCTGGCGGCATGTGAGGGCGCGTTGCTGGTGGTCGATGCCGGTCAGGGCGTAGAAGCCCAATCCGTCGCCAACTGCTATACCGCCATCGAACAGGGCCTGGAGGTCATGCCGGTTCTGAACAAGATTGACCTGCCTCAGGCCGATCCGGACCGCGTCAAGGAAGAAATCGAAAAGATCATCGGTATCGATGCCACCGACGCCGTGGCCTGCAGCGCCAAAACCGGTCTCGGCGTCGACGAAGTGCTCGAGCGTCTGGTCCAGACCATTCCCGCGCCGACCGGCAACATCGAAGACCCGCTGCAAGCGCTGATCATCGATTCGTGGTTCGACAACTACCTGGGCGTTGTTTCCCTGGTGCGTGTGCGTCACGGCCGCGTCAAGAAAGGCGACAAGATTCTGGTCAAGTCGACCGGCAAGATGCACCTGGTCGACAGCGTGGGCGTGTTCAACCCCAAGCACAGCGCCACCGCTGATCTGAAAGCCGGCGAAGTGGGCTTCATCATTGCCGGCATCAAGGACATTCACGGTGCGCCAGTGGGCGATACCCTGACCCTGAGCACCACCCCGGACGTCCCGGTGTTGCCAGGCTTCAAGCGTATTCAGCCGCAGGTCTACGCCGGTCTGTTCCCGGTCAGCTCCGATGACTTCGAAGACTTCCGCGACGCGCTGCAGAAGCTGACGCTGAATGACTCGTCCCTGCAATATCTGCCGGAAAGCTCCGACGCGCTGGGCTTCGGCTTCCGCTGCGGCTTCCTCGGCATGTTGCACATGGAGATCATCCAGGAGCGCCTCGAGCGCGAGTACGACCTGGACCTGATCACCACTGCGCCGACGGTAATCTTCGAGCTGCTGCTGAAGACCGGTGAAACCATTTACGTCGACAACCCGTCGAAATTGCCGGACCTGTCCACCATCGAGGACATGCGCGAGCCGATCGTGCGGGCGAATATCCTTGTGCCTCAAGAGCACCTGGGCAACGTCATTACGTTGTGCATCGAGAAGCGTGGCATTCAGCACGACATGCTGTTCCTCGGGTCGCAGGTGCAAGTGACCTACGATTTGCCGATGAACGAAGTGGTTCTGGATTTCTTCGACCGTCTGAAGTCGACCAGCCGTGGTTATGCTTCGCTGGACTACCATTTCGATCGTTATCAGTCGGCCAATCTGGTTCGCCTGGACGTGATGATCAACGGCGACAAGGTCGACGCTCTGGCGCTGATCGTGCACCGTGACAACGCCGCCTACAAAGGCCGCGCGTTGACTGAAAAGATGAAAGAACTGATTCCTCGTCAGATGTTCGACGTGGCAATCCAGGCTGCCATTGGTGGCCAGATTATCGCGCGTACAACCGTCAAGGCGCTCAGAAAGAACGTACTGGCCAAATGTTACGGTGGCGACGTCAGCCGTAAGCGCAAGCTGCTCGAGAAGCAGAAGGCCGGTAAGAAACGCATGAAGCAGGTCGGCAATGTGGAAATTCCACAAGAAGCCTTCCTTGCAGTGCTCAGGTTGGAATAGTCAGGCCCTATGTCACTAAATTTCCCGCTGTTGCTGGTCGTCGCCGTGTTTGTCTGCGGTTTGCTGGCCCTGTTCGATCTGATCATATTGGCGCCGCGTCGCCGCAACGCGATAGCGAACTATCAGGGCAGCGTGAGCCAGCCTGATGTCGCGGTCGTGGAGCGGTTGAACAAGGAGCCGTTTCTTGTCGAATACGGAAAATCGTTCTTTCCGGTGTTGTTCATCGTTCTGGTCCTGCGCTCGTTTCTGGTTGAGCCGTTCCAGATCCCGTCGGGCTCGATGAAGCCAACGCTGGACGTGGGCGATTTCATTCTGGTCAACAAGTTCTCGTACGGCATCCGCCTGCCGGTGATCGACCTGAAGGTCATCCCGGTCGGCGACCCTCAGCGTGGCGACGTGATGGTGTTCCGCTACCCAAGCGACCCCAACGTCAACTACATCAAACGCGTCGTCGGCCTGCCAGGGGATGTGATTCGCTACACCAACGACAAGCAGTTGTTCATCAACGGTCAGTTGGTGGCCAAGCAGTTGATCGGTTCCGAGCCGGGCACGCTCGGCAGCGCAGAGCTCTACAACGAGAAGCTGGGCGAAGTGGAACACCAGATCCGTCAGGAAATGAGCCGCTACCGTGCGCCGCCTGATCATGAATGGACCGTTCCGGCCGCGCATTACTTCATGATGGGCGACAACCGCGACAACTCGAACGACAGCCGTTACTGGGATGACCCCAATATTCCCAAGGACGAGCTGGGAATGGTTCCCGACAAGAACATCGTCGGCAAGGCCTTCGCGGTCTGGATGAGCTGGCCTGAACCCAAGCTCAGCCACTTTCCGAACTTCTCGCGAGTCGGTCTGATCAAGTAATCGATGCGGCGCTGCCACTGGCAGCGCCGTATGTCATTCAGGGCCATGTTGCGTGGTCGATCTTGCAGGTGACAGGGAAGGGCTACTCTTGAAAGCGATCATGACGTCTGCCGGTCCGCAAAAAGGCCTGTCGTTCATCGGCTGGCTGGTGTTGCTGGCGATTTTGGCCTTCGCCGGGAGCGCTGCCGCCAAGATCGTGCCGCACTACATGGACTACCTGTCGATGAAGAAAATCATCGAAAGTGCCGGCACTGACCGCACGGCAGACATCACCAACGCCGGTGACCTTTACGCCTACGTGGCCAAAGGCATGCAGGTTAATAACATTCGGGATTTGGATTTGAACAAGGCGTTAACTGTGACGACGGCGAACAACAGGTTCCTCGCCCATTTGAACTACGAAAAACGTGAGTCACTGATCCAGAACATCGATCTGGTGGTCAAGTTCGACCACGAATTCAGCGTGGGTAAACCGTGAGCGTTTCATTGAGTCGCCTGGAGCGTCAGCTCGGCTATACCTTCAAGGATCAGGAACTGATGATCCTGGCCCTGACCCACCGAAGCTTTGCCGGACGCAACAACGAGCGTCTGGAATTCCTGGGTGATGCCATTCTTAACTTCGTCGCCGGCGAAGCGCTGTTCGAGCGTTTCCCCCAGGCCCGCGAAGGTCAGTTGTCCCGTCTGCGCGCCCGGCTGGTGAAAGGCGAGACCTTGGCCCTGCTGGCCCGCGGTTTCGATCTGGGCGAGTACCTGCGCCTGGGCTCGGGTGAGCTGAAGAGCGGCGGCTTTCGCCGTGAGTCGATTCTGGCCGATGCGCTGGAAGCCCTGATCGGTGCGATCTACCTCGACGCCGGCATGGACATGGCAAGGGATCGCGTGCTCGCCTGGCTAGCCAGCGAGTTCGAAACCCTGACGCTTGTCGACACCAACAAAGACCCCAAAACACGGCTGCAGGAATTCCTACAGTCACGCGCCTGTGATCTGCCCCGCTATGAAGTGGTGGATATTCAGGGCGAGCCGCATTGCCGAATTTTTTTCGTCGAATGCGAGATCTCTTTATTGAATGAAAAAAGCCGGGGACAAGGCGTCAGCCGTCGCATTGCCGAACAGGTAGCAGCGGCCGCAGCCCTTATCGCCCTGGGTGTGGAGAATGGCAATGACTGATTCACCTGCAACACGCTGTGGCTATGTTGCCATTGTTGGCCGGCCAAACGTGGGCAAGTCGACGCTGCTGAACCACATCCTTGGCCAGAAACTGGCGATCACCTCGCGCAAGCCGCAGACGACCCGGCACAACATGCTCGGCATCAAGACCGAGGGCGCCGTACAGGCGGTTTACGTCGATACGCCCGGCATGCACAAAAACAGCGACAAAGCGCTTAACCGTTACATGAACAAGACCGCTTCGGCAGCGTTGAAAGACGTCGACGTGGTGATCTTCGTGGTCGACCGCACCAAGTGGACCGAAGAAGACCAGATGGTCCTCGAGCGCGTGCAGTACGTGACCGGCCCGTTGATCGTGGCCTTGAACAAGACCGACCGCATCGAAGACAAGAGCGCGCTGATGCCGCATTTGTCCTGGCTGCAGGAGCAACTGCCGAACGCCCAGATCATCCCGATCTCGGCGCAGCAGGGGCATAACCTGGAAGCGCTGGAAAAGGTCATCGCCGATCATCTGCCGGAGAACGAGCACTTCTTCCCGGAAGATCAGATCACCGACCGCAGCAGCCGTTTTCTCGCAGCGGAACTGGTGCGCGAGAAGATCATGCGTCAGCTCGGCGCCGAGCTGCCGTATCAGATCACTGTCGAGATCGAACAATTCAAGCAGCAGGGCAAGACGCTGCATATCCACGCGCTGATCCTGGTCGAGCGCGACGGGCAGAAGAAAATCATCATTGGCGACAAGGGCGAGCGCATCAAGCGCATCGGCTCGGATGCGCGCCGTGACATGGAAGTGCTGTTCGACTCCAAGGTCATGCTCAATCTGTGGGTCAAGGTCAAAGGCGGCTGGTCAGATGACGAGCGCGCGTTGCGCTCGCTGGGTTACGGCGACTTGTAACACGGCGGTCGGCACCGCTGCTCTGTGTCACGTAACACTGTGGGAGTGAGTTTGCTCACGAAGACGGCGATTCAGCCGCTGAAGATTTAGCGGATGGACCCGGTTTTTGTGAGCAACCTCACTCCCACAGTCGTTTCAGATGCCTGTTCGGCCGCGTTCTTTCATCGAGATAGCCATGTCACAGACACCTCCCGTCGGTCAGCTCGCCTATGTGTTGCACAGCCGTGCGTACCGCGAAAACAGCGCGCTGGTCGACTTCATCACCCCGCAGGGTCGTTTGCGCGCGGTGTTGCGCAGCGCGCGGGGGAAGGCGGGAACGATGGCGCGGCCGTTTGTGCCGCTGGAAGTCGAGTTTCGCGGGCGGGGCGAGCTGAAGAACGTGGGGCGGATGGAAGGCGCCGGCGTCGCCACGTGGCTGGAAGGCGATGCGCTGTTCAGCGGTCTTTACCTCAATGAGCTGCTTATTCGCCTGCTGCCTGCCGAAGACCCGCACCCGGGCGTGTTCGAACACTATGCTGCAACGCTTGTTGCGTTGGCCGAAGGGCGCGCTCTGGAACCGCTGCTGCGCTCGTTCGAGTGGCGGCTGCTGGACGATCTCGGCTACGGCTTTGCGCTGGACGCGGACATCAACGGCGATCCACTGGCCAGCGACGGCATGTACCGGCTTCAGGTGGACGCAGGCCTTGAGCGGGTTTATCTGTTTCAGCCAGGATTGTTTCAGGGCGCCGAATTGCAGGCGATGTCTGAAGCGGACTGGAGTTCGCCGGGCGCGCTGTCGGCGGCCAAGCGTCTAATGCGCCAGGCCCTGGCGGTGCATCTGGGCGGGCGCCCGCTGGTCAGCCGTGAATTGTTTCGCAAACTCTAGCGTCCTGCGGCGCAAACCTAGAAAATCCTTCCTCGCTTGCGCAATCAGCCGCCACTGGCTGGCACCGCTTCAGTTATCAGGAGAACCCCGTGACCCATAGCACCCGCATTCTGCTCGGCGTGAACATCGACCACGTTGCTACCCTGCGCCAGGCCCGAGGGACGCGCTATCCCGATCCGGTCAAGGCAGCGCTGGATGCTGAAGAAGCAGGCGCCGATGGCATCACCGTGCATTTGCGTGAGGACCGTCGGCACATTCAGGAGCGCGATGTGTTGCTGCTCAAAGACGTGCTGCAAACGCGCATGAACTTCGAGATGGGCGTCACCGAAGCGATGATGGCATTCGCCGAGCGCATCCGGCCTGCGCACATTTGCCTGGTGCCGGAAACCCGTCAGGAATTGACCACCGAGGGCGGGCTGGATGTGGCCGGTCAGGAAGCGCGCATCAAGGCAGCGGTTGAACGGTTGTCGGCCATCGGCAGCGAAGTGTCGTTGTTCATCGACGCCGATGAGCGCCAGATTGCAGCGTCGGCCCGGGTCGGCGCGCCGGCCATCGAACTGCATACGGGCCGTTATGCCGATGCCGAAACCCCGGCGGAAGTGGCCGAAGAGCTCAAGCGCATTGCCGACGGCGTCGCCTTTGGGTTGGCCCAGGGCCTGATCGTCAACGCCGGCCATGGTTTGCACTATCACAACGTTGAAGCCGTCGCGGCGATCAAGGGCATCAACGAGTTGAACATCGGCCACGCGCTGGTGGCCCATGCGCTGTTCGTCGGCTTCAAGTCGGCGGTGTCGGAGATGAAGGCGTTGATTCTGGCGGCGGCAGCGAAGGCCTGAGGCGATCTTGTAGGAGCGCGCTTGCCCGCGATTGCGGTTTATCAGGTTAGTTTTCAGTCACTGACAATGCAATCGCGGGCAAGCGCGCTCCTACAGGTAATGCGTCGGCAGTTATATCTGCGGTGTTGTCATGTTTGATCGGCGCGCGGTGGCGACTTTCAGCAGTTAAGGCTTGCGCCCGACAATCACCGCACGCCGCGGCGCTGGCAGTCCTTCCACGGTTTTGCTGTGGTCTGCCGGATCGAGGAAGTCACTCAACGACTGAAAGCGCATCCAGTCGGTGCCGCGTTGTTCTTCAACCGTGGTGGTGCTGACGTCGACGCAGCGTACATCCACGAAACCCGCGCGGCGCAGCCACAGCTCCAGTGCCGGCACTGACGGCAGAAACCACACGTTGCGCATCTGTGAGTAGCGGTCTTCCGGCACCAGCACCTGATTGGCGTCGCCTTCAACTACCATGGTTTCCAGTACCAGCTCGCCACCTTTGACCAGGCAATCCTTCAGCGCCAGAAGGTGGTCGATCGGCGACTTGCGGTGATAGAGCACGCCCATGGAAAACACTGTGTCGAATCCTTCCAGCCGCGCCGGCAAATCTTCCAGCGTGAACGGCAGATGCCACGCCGGCAGATCCGGCAGGTAACGGTGCATGGCCTGGAACTGGCAGAAGAACAGCCAGTTGGGGTCAACGCCAATGACGCTGTCGGCCCCAGCGCCCAACATGCGCCACTGGTAATAACCGTTGCCGCAGCCCACATCCAGAACGCGCTTGCCTTTCAGATCAAGGTGCGGCGAGACCCGCGACCATTTCCAGTCCGAGCGCCATTCGGTGTCGACATGCACGCCGAACACCTCAAACGGCCCCTTACGCCACGGCGACAGGCCCATTAGTGCGGCGCGGGTCTGCTCGCGGGTGGCGTCGTCGCAGTCGGCGTCGAGGATGAAGTCGTCCTTGAGCTCGATGCGGCTGGGCGTCAGGCCAGGCAAGGCATTCAGCGCGCCTTGCCAGCGTTCGAGGTCGCCGTGGCCCTTTTCCATCTTCGCGTCGAGTTGTGCCTGCAGGCCTTGGGCCCAGGCATACAGTGGCGTGCCCGCCAGACGGCGAACCAGAGGAGCGAGATCAATCATGGTAGGGCAATCAACGAGGCGAAATTAAGGCACTGGAACCAAGGCACGACTTTGCTGAAACCAGCGGCAAGCAAGCGTTCGCGGTGCTGCTCAAGGCTGTCGGGCTTCATTACGTTTTCGATCGCGCTGCGTTTCTGCGCGATCTCCAGTTCGCTGTAACCGTTGGCGCGCTTGAAGGCGACGTGCAGATCGGTGAGCAGCGCGTGCTCTTCGGTGTCATCAAAGCGCAGTTTCTCCGACAGGATCAGCGCACCGCCGGGCAGCAGCGACTGGCGGATTCGAGTCAACAGGGTCACGCGTTGTTCGGGGGCGATGAATTGCAGGGTGAAGTTCAGGGCGACCACCGAAGCCGGCTCAAACGCTAGATTCAAGATATCGCTTTCGATGACCTCCACCGGCAGCAGCTCCTGGTACATCGAGTCCTGAGCGTTCAGGTATTCCCGGCAGCGCTCGACCATGGCCGATGAGTTGTCGATGGCAATCACCCGGCAGTCTTCAGTGCGCACGTGTCTGCGCAACGCCTGAGTGACGGCGCCCAGCGAACTGCCCAGGTCATAGAGTACGCTGTGGGGCTGGGCGAACTGCGCCGCGAGGACTCCGAGGTTTTCGACGATGGTCGGGTAGCCCGGCACCGAGCGCTTGATCATGTCCGGGAACACCCGCACCACGTCTTCGTTGAAGGCGAAGTCGGGCACCTGGGGCAGCGGCTGGGCGAATAGGCGGTCGGGTTCTGGGCTCACGGCGATTCCGGGGGGACAAGGCGAAAAGTGCGGCATTTTAGCCAATTCCAGCCCTTGGCTGGAACCTCATCTCATCGCTCGTGTGCCGACCGTGCCCCCGCCGCTGAAAAGCCGCGCCCGGTTACGGGTGCGCTGCCAGGACTCAAGCCATGCAATCAGTACTTCCAGCTTACCGATGCGGTGAGGTTGCGTGGATCGCCGAAGTTGCTCTGGTTGTAGCGCAGGCTCTGTTGGTATTTCTCGTTGGTGAGGTTGTTGAGGTTGAGCTGGGTGCTCCAGTGCTGATCGATGTCGTAGCGGGTCATCAGGCCGATGAGCGCGTAGGCGTCCTGGCGGGCGGCCGGCGAGTCGTCGTTCTGAGTCTTGCTCTGCCAGCTCAGGCTGCCGCCGACCTTGACCTTCGGTGCCATCGGCAACTGGTAGGTCATCGACGACGTCAGGGCGTGGCGGGGGATGAATTTGCGCGCACGACTGTCGTTGTCGTCCGTGATGTACACGTAGGTGTAGCCGCCGTTGACTTGCAGGCCTGGCGCCACTTCGCCCGACGCTTCCAGCTCCAGGCCGCTGCTGTCGTAGGACATCGCCTCGTACACATAGCCGCCCAGGCTGGCGTCATAGGTCGAACTGCCCGGCACGTTGTCCTGCTTGGCATGGAACACCGCTGCGCTGACGTTGAGCTTCTTGTCCAGCAACTGACCTTTGATGCCCGCTTCGTAGCTTTTGCCTTCAAGCGGGTCGAGCACCCGGCCTTGGCCGTCGAGGTAATACTGCGGATTGAAGACTTCGGTGTAACTGGCGTACAGCGCGTATTCGGGGGTCAGGTCGTAGACGATACCGGCATACGGCGTGACTTTGCCGTGAATGCGTACCTCCCGCGCCGAACCGTAGTTGTCGCCATTGCTGTCCGCGCTGAGCATGCGTGCGCCCGTGATCACATGCAGGTCGTCAGTCAGGCTGAAACGCGCGCCGGCGTAAACGCTCTTCTGGCGATCGGTGTAGTTCGACGTCGCAGCGGGTAACGCGGCGGCGTAGGTCGGCCGCGGCAGGTAGCCGTGCAGGGCATCTTCAAGGCTCACAGGCGAGTAGTTGAGGACGTCACCGTACTGCGAGGATTCGCGATTGCGCTGGCGTGCAGCGTTCGCCCCCAGCGTGAGTTGATGTTCTTGACCGCCCAGCGTGAACGGCCCGCTCAGCGAGTAGTCGCCACTGAGTTCGAGGTTCTTGTCTTTGTATTTGGAGCCCAGCCCGGTGTAACCGGTGGGTGAGGTGCTGTCGCCGTACATGTAGAACATCTCGGTGTCTTCGCGGTGCTCGGCGCCGGCGACGGTCAGCTTCGACTTCCAGTCGTTGGCGAAGGTGTGCTCCCACTCGGCAAACGCACGTTGCGTGTGAACGTCCCAATGCACCCACGGCTGGGAAATATTGGCGTGGGTGCTGCTGTAATGAATAGCGTTGCCATTGCCGTCGACCAGCGGCAGTGCGCCCCAGCTTGAGCCATTGGCGTTGGTTTTCTGGTCTTCGTAACCAAGGGTCAGCGTGTCGCTGTCGCTCAGGTCGAACGCCAGCAGACCGCTGAAGATGTTCTTCTCGCGGGAGTAACGATCGAGGTATGAGTTGCCGTTTTCGTTGGCGTAGATGACGCGCCCGCGCACGTTGCCCGAGTCGGTCAGGGGGCCGGAGACGTCGATGTCCACCCGGCGTTTGTCCCAGGAACCGGCGGTCACATCGATCTTTGCCTGAGGGTCGTAAGTCGGGCGTTTACGGATGAAGTTGACCGTGGCCGAGGGGTTGCCGGCCCCGGACATCAAGCCGTTGGCGCCGTGAACGATATCCACCTGTTCGTAGGGCGCCAGGTCGATGTCGCCCACCAGCAACCCATTGGTCATGGGCATGGCCGTGCCGTCGTACTGGAAGTTGTTGATGTCGAAACCGCGGGCGGTGAAGTAGGTGCGGTCTGTTTCGACTTTCTGCACATTGACGCCGGGGGTGCTGGTCAATACGTCGCGGATGCTGTTTAGCTTGAAGTCATCCATTTGCTCGCGCTTGATGTTGGTCACACCCTGCGGTGTTTCTTGGTTGGTCAGGTCCAGCCGAGTGGTAGTGCTGCTGGGTTTGCCCTGGTATCCCTGCGGGTTGCCGGTGTCGCCGTAGGTGGCGGTTGACGTCACGTCAGTAGCTGGCAGGCTGAGCGCTGTCTCTTCTGCATTCGCTGTGTTGAGCACGCTCAGGGCAATTAACGAAAGGGCCTTTGGGCAAAAGGAGATCGAGTGACGCATGGCGGGCAAAGCTCCGGCGAATGTAACAAATGATGATGGTTCTCAATTATCGTCAAGTTGTAATTGAGAATCAATGTCATTTGTTAATGTTCACCCCACAGCATTAAAGCTTTGGCCCCGTCAGTCGAAACACCATAATTCGCAACCCATTTCATTACCTGGCACAGGGAACCGTGGCATGCATGCGTTCAAGGCGGTGTACGAGTCCATCGAGCGGCAGTTTTTCGATTCTTTGACCAAGAAGCTGTCGAGCCTTTTTCTGATGGTGGTGGTGAGTGCCGTGGTGTACTGGGTGGCCGTGAGCCTGCGCGCGGACATTCTTCTGCAGTTGCGCAGCGCGCAGTTGCCGGCGGGGACGCTCAGCGTTATCGAGGGCAAACTCGATGTGCTGAGCAATGCCATTCTGGGCAGCACGCTGTTTACCCTGTGTCTGGTCAGCTTCATGGTCTGGTATTTCCGGCACTTGATCGTGCGGCCGGTGACCCAGATGACCCTGGCATTGGAAGGCATTGCCAATGGCGAGGGCGACCTGTCCAAGGACTTGCCGCTGCTGACCCACGATGAAATTCGCGTGCTGGCGAGCACCTGCAACCGGTTCCTGGCCAAGCAGCGGGAGATCATCAGCAGCGTTCAGGCGTTGACCGTGCACATTGCCGTGGAGTCCGCGCGCTCGCTGAAAAACATCAGCGATTCCAGTGACAGCGCGACCCATCAGGCGCGCTTCGCCAAGGAAGTCATGGAGCAGAGCAACGACGCAGTGGGGCGGATTGCCGAGGTGTCCCGGCAGACTCAGGGCATTTCCGGGACCACCGCGCAGAACCTCAGCATGGCCCGCGACTCCTACACCGAATTGCTGGAAGTGACCGGCAACATCAGTGAGATTTCCACCAGCCTGAATGAGTTCGGCACTCTGGTTTCGGCGTTGAACCAACGCTCATCGAGCATCAAATCCATCGTCGGATTGATTCAGCAGATTTCGTCCCAGACCAACCTTCTGGCGCTCAACGCAGCGATCGAGGCGGCGCGTGCGGGGGAGAGCGGGCGTGGTTTCGCGGTGGTGGCCGACGAAGTCCGGACCCTGGCCCAGAACGTCAGCCGCGCCACCGAGGACATTTCCCAGAACATCGACGCCATGTTGCTGGAAGTGAGCTCGACCCACGAGCAAACCACTCAGATCAGCCACAGCGCCCGGGAGACCCAGAAAGTGGTCGAGCGCGCGTCAGGGCATTTCGAGAGCATGATCGGCGACTTCGAATCCACCCACACCAAGCTGGAAGACATCGCCTCGCACATCCAGCAGTTCGCCGATAGCAACACCGGCATCAACGACCGCGTCACGCAGATCCATGCGGACAGCCAGTCCATCGACCAGCGCATGCAGCATTCGGCCACCGCCACCCGCGATCTGTCGGGTGTGGCGGAAAAGGTCCAGGCGCTGCTGGGCCGCTTTGTCCTCGGGCATGGCGCGCTGGACGCTGGCATTACCCGCGCCAGTCATTGCCGCGACCGGCTCCAGGTGCGCCTGGCCGCGCTGCAACGTGAGGGGGTCAACCTGTTTGATCAGAACTACAAACTGATTCCCGGTACCGATCCCAAGCAATACACGACCAGCTACTCCGAGCGCTTCGCGCAGATCTGTCAGGAGGAGTGCGACGCGTTGACCAAAGGCACGCTGGGGGGCAAGGTCACTTTCATCGTCGACAGCAAGGGTTACTGCCCGGTGAACAACAGCTGGGTGTCGAAAAAACCTACGGGCGATCGGGCTATTGACCTGCCGGTGTGCCGGAACAAGCGCATGTTCGCTGACCCCATCGGCCTGCGCGCAGCGGCTAACAAACAGCGTTTTCTACTGCAAACCTACCTGCGCGACACCGGCGAAATCATGACCGAGATCGACGTGCCGTTCTTCTTCGACGGTCGTCACTGGGGCAACTTGCGCATGGGCTTCGATGCGGCGCAGTTACTGGCTGAATGACAGAGGCCCACGCCGGTGCTCAGCGACTGATTAGCCTTCCCCGGCAAGGGCGTTTCTGCGCGCTCGGCCGTGGGATGAGCGAGCGATCAGTTCACCGTGATGACGCAATCGAAGGTGCGTTCTGGCGTCACCTCCGGCGCCCAAGGCTGTCGATAGACCATCATGAGGTGGCCCGTGCCCGGGTTGGCGGCTCGGTAGCGCCAGACCGACTGACCGCCTTCACCGACCAATCCGACGTCTTTGGAGGCATTGAACACCTCCGGCCCGAGGCTGCCGAGTATCGACGGCGCGGGATTTTGCACCAGCCAGCGGTTACCTGTGGTGGGATTGCTGGGCAGCATCAGCATGAGCGTCTGGCCGGTTTTCAGGGTGAGGGGGCAGTCTTGCTGATCGTCCAGGGAAACGATTTGTTTGGGCGTCTGGGCGCAGGCGGCAAGCAGGGTGAGGCTGAGCGGGACGAGCAGGCGGGCAGGGGTCATGAGGGCTCCGGTCATAGGCAACATGAGGGGAGGATAACCGAAGATGCTGAAACCCTGCAGGTGCTCACCCGGATGGGTACCAAGCTGGCATGTGGCGCGGATCGAATTGTAGGAGCGCGCTTGCCCGCGAAGACGTAGGCACGAACGACGAATATGCGTCGGATCAGCCGGCCTCTTCGCGGGCAAGCGCGCTCCTACAAGTTCTGCGCTAGCGCAGCGCTGACGTTCGGCGTTGGCCGGTCGTTGCCGCTGCGCAGTCGCGGAGGCGCGAAGGCTGTGCTTAAAACAATATCTTCGCCACATCCGCAAAGCGCTTGGCGAAGTGCGCGGTGATGCCTTCTTTCAGGTAATCCGGCAGTTCTTCGAAGTTGCCGCGGTTGGCTTCCGGCAGGATCAGCTCGTAGATCTTCTGCCGACGCGCCGCGATCACCTTCTCCCGCACGCCGCCGATGGGCAGTACGTGCCCGGTCAGGGTCAGTTCGCCGGTCATGGCCACGCCTTTTTTCGGCGCCTGGTTACGCGCCAGCGACAGCAGCGCGCTGGCCATGGTCACACCGGCACTTGGTCCGTCTTTCGGCGTCGCACCTTCTGGCACGTGAAGGTGAACGAAGGCTTCGTCGAAGAAGCTTTTATCGCCGCCAAACTTCGCCAGATTGGAGCTGACGTAGCTGTAGGCGATTTCGGCAGATTCCTTCATCACATCGCCCAGTTGACCGGTGAGCTTGAAGCCGCGGTTGAGCGTATGAATACGCGTCGCTTCGATGGGCAATGTCGCGCCGCCCATGCTGGTCCAGGCCAGGCCGGTGATCACGCCGGTGCCCGACAGCACTTGTTCATTGCGGAAGACCGCCATGCCCAGGGAGGCTTCCAGCTCTTTCGGGCCGATCTTGACCACGGTGTCCGGGTTGTCCAGCAGCTTGACCACGGCCTTGCGCACCAGTTTGCCCAGCTGTTTTTCCAGCTGCCGCACACCGGCTTCGCGGGCATAGCCTTCAATCACCGCGCGCAACGCACTGTCGCTGATCATCAGGCTGTTTTTTGAAACGCCAGCTTTGGCCAGTTGCTTGGGCCACAGATGGCGCTTGGCGATGGCGAGCTTTTCTTCGGTGATATAGCCCGACAGCCGAATCACTTCCATCCGGTCCAGCAACGGGCCGGGGATCGAGTCCAGGGTGTTCGCGGTGCATATGAACAGCACCTTCGACAGGTCCAGACGCAGGTCCAGATAGTGGTCGAGGAATTCGACGTTCTGTTCAGGGTCCAGGGTTTCGAGCAGCGCTGAGGCCGGGTCGCCCTGGAAGCTCTGGCCCATCTTGTCGATCTCGTCGAGCATGATGACCGGGTTCATCACTTCCACGTCTTTCAGCGCCTGCACCAGCTTGCCCGGTTGGGCGCCGATGTAAGTGCGACGGTGGCCCTTGATCTCGGCCTCGTCGCGCATGCCGCCGACACTGAAACGGTAGAACGGCCGACCCAGGGATTCCGCGATCGATTTGCCGACGCTGGTTTTACCCACGCCCGGCGGGCCGACCAGCAGCACGATGGAGCCGGAGATTTCACCCTTGTAGGCGCCCACGGCGAGGAATTCGAGAATACGGCTCTTGATGTCATCAAGGCCGGCGTGGTGCTGGTCGAGCACCTTGCGTGCGTGTTTCAGGTCGAGCTTGTCGTCGCCAAATACACCCCACGGCACCGAGCTTGCCCAGTCCAGGTAGTTGCGCGTGACGGCGTACTCCGGCGAGCCGGTTTCCAGCACCGACAGCTTGTTGATCTCTTCGTCGATGCGCTTGCGCGCCTGGGGCGGCAAGGTCTTGCCCACTAGACGCTCTTCGAACTGTTCGATGTCAGCGCTGCGGTCGTCCTTGGTCAGCCCCAGTTCCTGCTGGATGACCTTGAGCTGTTCCTTGAGGAAGAACTCACGCTGATGCTCGCCGATCTTGCGGTTCACTTCGGCGGAGATTTCTTTCTGCAGACGCGCGACTTCGACTTCCTTGCGCAGCATCGGCAGGACTTTTTCCATGCGCTTGAGCACGGGCACGCAATCGAGCACCTGCTGCAGCTCGACGCCCGTGGCGGAGGTCAGGGCGGCGGCGAAATCCGTGAGCGGGGAAGGATCGTTGGGGCTGAAGCGGTTGAGGTAGTTCTTCAACTCTTCGCTGTACAGCGGGTTGAGCGGCAGCAGTTCCTTGATCGCGTTGATCAGCGCCATGCCGTAAGCCTTGACCTCGTCGGTCGGCTCGTTGGGCTGGTGCGGGTATTCCACTTCTACCAGAAACGGCGGGCGATGGTGCTTGAGCCAGGTCTTGATGCGCACGCGGCTCAGGCCCTGGGCGACGAACTGCAGCTTGCCGTTTTCACGGCTGGCGTGGTGCACCTTGACCAGCGTGCCGTACTCCGGCAACGCCTTGGTGTCGAAGTGCCGCGGGTCGTCGGGCGGGGTGTCCATGAAAAACAGCGCCAGCGAGTGGTGATCAGACTTGCTGACCAGCTCCAGCGTTTCGGCCCAAGGCTCCTCATTGACGATGACCGGCAACACTTGCGCGGGGAAGAAAGGACGGTTGTGGATCGGGATGATGTACACCTGATCCGGCAGGTTCTGGCCGGGAAGGGCAAGACGCTTACTGTCGGAGCCGAGGATTTCGTGCTCGTGATCGTCGTCCGGGTGCGGCTGGTTGGCGTCGGATTGCTGGTCGCTCATGGGGCACCTGCATAAATGGAGATGAGCCTTAGATGGGGCGGATGGGCTCAGGTTTCAATAGCGGCGGTCGATAGCAATGACTGAGGGGATCGTTTCAAAGCATGTAAGGCGTTGCGCCAGGCCGTGGCATCCCATTAACAACGGCCATGTGCCTCGCTGGAAGTCCGTCTGATATCGCCGACCGCCGATCTGTGGGCTACGCTGGAAATCATCGCCAAGTAGGCTCTCTTTGCGGGCCTCGCTGTCTGGAACATCTGTCATGCGCCACGTGTTTATTTCATTGTTGCTGGTTGTAACCGCGCTGCAGGGCACCGTCGTCTGTGCAGCCAGCCTGACCGCCGAGTTTGTCGATGCTCAGGGCAAGCCGCTCCCCGACGCGGTGCTCACCCTGCGCGGCGCAACTGCGCCGGCGGCCGGGACGCTGAAAGCCGACATGGACCAGCGCGATGTGCAATTTGCCCCCCACGTGCTGGCGGTGCGAACCGGTACGGAAATCAGTTTCCCCAACAGCGATCAAATCCGCCATCAGGTGTATTCGTTCTCGACGCCCAAGCGTTTCGAACTGCGGTTGTATGGCGGTACCCCGTCGGCTCCCGTGTTATTCGACAAGCCGGGCGTGGTCGTGCTCGGCTGCAACGTCCACGACAACATGCTTGGCTACGTGTACGTCACCGACGATGGCTGGTTCGGCGTGAGCAACGACAAGGGCGCGCTGACCCTGGATCAAGTGCCCGCCGGTCATTACGCCGTCACCCTCTGGCACCCCCAGGCTGCGGACATGCTGCCGGTGTCCGGTGGCGACATCGACATTCCGGTCGGTGGCCTCAAGCAGCGGTTCAGCATCGCCGTGCAGCCCAACGCCGACAACACCCCCGCCGCGCCGCCGTCCGGTGCGTTCGGCGATGCCTTTCATAAAGCGGCCCACGAATGAAGGTGCGCATCAGCTTTCAGGCGCGGATTGCCGGCGTGTTGATCATGCTGCTGCTGATCGTGGTCTTCGCCGTCTTTATTGCGGTGAGAGCGGCGACCCAGGACGCGGTGCGCAAACAGGCTCAGGCACAGCTCGAAGTCGGCACCCGGGTGTTCGAAGGCTTGCTGGAAATGCGCGGCAAGCGGCTGCGCGATGCCGTGCAATTGCTGTCCACCGATTTCGGTTTCCGTGACGCCGTGGCGTCCGCGGACTCGGCAACCATCCGCTCGGTGCTGCTCAACCACGGCGCCAGAATCAACGCCAATGACATGTTCCTGCTGGGCATGGACGGCACGGTCATGGCCAGCACCGTCGCGCAGATCCCCGAAGGCTCGCCGTTCCCCTACATTCAGGCGTTGCGCGAGCTCAAAGGCAAGAATCAGTCGATGCTGATCGTGCCGTTGCAGGGCCAGCCGCACTTGCTGGTGGAAAGCACCGTCCTCGCACCGCTGCCGATTGCGCGCGTGGTGATGGGCTTCAGCATGGACGGTGATCTGGCTCAGGAACTGCGCTCGTTGAGCGGTTTGCAGGTGTCGTTTCTGTCGATCGTGCAAAAGCAGCCGGGTCAGATGATCAGCACCCAGCCGGCGCCGCTGTTTGACAGCCTGCGTGGGGTGATGATGAATCCGCCCAGCGACGAGATGCAGATGACCGAGCATCAGAGTCAGAGTTTTCTGAGCAAAACCCTGCGCCTGGGGAGCAACAGCGATAGCGAAGTTGTGGCCCTGCTGCAGAGCCCGCTGGATCAAGCCATGCAGGCATTCGCGCCGCTGGATAAGACGCTGTTCTGGATCACCGTCGTGGCCCTGGCCGGTTCCCTGGTCGGCGCGCTGTTACTGGCGCGCGGCCTGTCGCGGCCGGTGAGCGCTCTGGCTCAGGCCGCCCGGCGCATCGGCGAAGGTGATTACGCCACACCGGTGGTGCTGGATCGCAGGGACGAACTGGGCCTGCTCGCCAGCGCCATCAATTCGATGCAGAGCGGGATCGCCGAGCGTGAGCTGCAGCTGGCGCACAACGCCCTGCATGACCCGCTCACCGGGCTGCCCAATCGCGCGCTGGTCATGGAACGCCTTGGCAGCGCGGTGATTGCTCAACGCCCAGTGGCCCTGCTTTATCTGGGCATCGATAACTTCCGTGCGATCAGCACCAACGTCGGTCTCGAGGGGGTCGAGCAACTGCTGCGGATCATCAGCGAGCAACTGCAAGAGCCGCTGCGACCCGGCGATACGGTGGCGCGACTCTCCGACAACGAATTTCTGCTGCTGGTGCAAAACGCCGAGACCGACAGCGCCGTCGCGGTGGCTGACCGGCTGCAGGGTTTGCTGATCAAGCCGCAGCGCATCGGCGAGCAGGACATCGCGATGGATGCCTGCATCGGCATCGCGGCCTATCCGGCCAACGGCGATTCGGCAACCGAGCTGCTCAGACGTGCGTCCATCGCCCGGCAGGATGCGGCGCAGTTGCCGGGACGTCTGCAGGTCTATGTGGACGGTCGGGATGTGGCTCACTTGCGCCAGATTAGCCTGATCCGCGACCTGCGTCTGGCGGCGCGCAACGGCGAACTTTCACTGCATTACCAGCCCAAACTGGACATTCGCAACGGCCGGGTCACCCAGGCTGAAGCCTTGCTGCGCTGGCATCACCCGCAATTCGGCTCGGTATCGCCGGCTGAGTTCATCGTGCTCGCAGAACGCACCGGCAGCATTCAGATTCTCACCAACTGGGTGATCGAAGAAGCGCTGCGCCAATTGGCCGAATGGGCCCAGCGCGGTCTGATTCTGCAGGTCTCGGTGAATATCTCGGCGGACGACCTGTTGGACCGCAATCTGGCTGACCGCGTATCTGCGCTGCTCAAGCTGTACCGCGTGCCGGCCGAACAGCTGATTTTCGAGATCACCGAAAGCGCGATCATGCGCGAGCCCGAGCAATCGCTGAAAGTGCTCAATCGCCTGCGCGAATTCGGCATCAGCCTGTCGGTGGATGATTTCGGTACCGGTTATTCCTCGCTGGCGCACCTTAAGCGGCTACCGGTGCAGGAACTGAAGATCGATCAGTCCTTCGTGCGCGATCTGGATGAAACCAGTGAAGACGCCGTGATCGTGCGCTCGACCATCGAGATGAGCCACAACCTCGGTCTGAAGGTGGTCGCCGAGGGGGTCGAATACGACCATAGCCTGCGCTTGCTGGAGCGCTGGCAGTGCGACACCGCCCAGGGCTACCTGATCAGCCGGCCGCTGAGTGCGATCGCATTCGAAGCCTGGATCGCGCAGTCCCAGCTCCCCCCACGCATGACGGTGCATTGATGGAACAACGATCTATGGCACGAGGCCTTTCGACGTATTTGAACCCCGTGGTCCTGGCGAGCGTGGTTGGAGCCTGCGCGACGTGGTTGGCGCCAGCGGCTGAAGCCGAACAGGGGCGACTGATTGCCACGGGTGGCGCCAGCAGCATCGAAGGCGGCGCAGGCGGCGGGATCATTCCCTGGGCCATGCTGGCCGGGTATGACGAGCAAGGCGAGTGGGGCGGCAACGCGTTCGCCACCCACGTCGACTTGCCGGACTACACCCTGGATGTGGTCGGCGCTGCCGCGTCCTATGGTAATCGCGTGGAGATTTCCTACGCCCACCAGCGCTTCGATCTGGGCTCACTGGTCAGCAAGCTCAATCTTCCGGAAGACAACCTCACCCAGGACATTTTTGGCGTGAAGGTTCGCCTGTTTGGCGACCTGATTTACGATCAGTTGCCACAGGTCTCGGCGGGGCTGGAATACAAACACCAGAACGATTTCCTCATCCCCAGCCTGGTGGGCGCCAAGCGGGATTCGGATGTCGAGGGCTACGTCACGGCGAGCCGTCTGTTCATGGGCGCGGCCTTTGGCTACAACGTGGTGGTCAACGCCGGCCTGCGTTACAGCCGCGCCAATGAAACCGGATTGATGGGCTTCGGTGGCGACCGGCGGGATACCCGCAGCGTGCTGAAAGAGGGCGGCGCAGCCATCTTGTTCAACCCGCACTGGGCGGTGGGCATGGACTACCGCGAGAAGCCCGATAACCTCTCATTCGCCGGAGAAAGCGACTGGGCGGATTTCTTCGTCGGCTGGTTCCCCAACAAGCATGTTTCCGTGGTGCTGGCCTACACCCGGCTCGGTGAAATCGCCACGCTGGACAACCAGAACGGCACCTACCTTTCCGTGCAGGGGAGTTTCTGATGGGGCGGTCGTTGTGGCTGATCGTCGGGCTCAGTCTGTCGCTGCTGGTGGGTTGCGCCCAACAGCCCGCCAGGGATGACAGCCTTTATCAGGACCTGGGACAGCGCGCCGGGATTCAGAAAATCGTCGAAGGCATGCTGCTGCACATCGCGAAGGATGACCGCATCTATAAATACTTCGCCAAGGTCGACATCGTCCGGGTGCGCGACAAACTGGTGGAGCGGTTCTGTGTCGAGGCAGGCGGGCCGTGCACGTATACAGGTGACTCCCTCGAAGAAGTGCACAAGGGCATGAACCTCAGCCGCAGCGATTTCAATGCGCTGGTCGAGAACCTCATTGATGCGATGAACGAGCAGCACATTCCGGTCACGACGCAGAACCGCTTCATTGCCCGGCTGGCGCCCCAGCGTGGTGAGGTGATCGAGAAGTAGGAGTCAAAGGGGACAGATTAATTTACGGTGAAGCGTCGTAAATAAATCAGTCCCCTTTAGCGAGTCCCCTTTAGAGGTCCCCTTTAGCGCGTCTCTCGAGTCCCCTTCACGCTAAACCACTTTTCAATGCGCAGAAAAAAAGGCGGTCACCTTTCGGGACCGCCTTTTCTGTTACTGCACGACGCTAATCAGTGAAGCGGATCAGTCCGGCAGTTTGTAGGCGATCACGTAATCGCCCTGTTTGGTGCCCAGCGAACCATGACCGCCTGCAACGACCAGCACGTATTGCTTGCCGTCCTTGCCGGTGTAGGTCATCGGCGTGGTCTGGGCGCCTGCTGGCAGACGGCCTTCCCACAGCTGCTTGCCGTTACGAACGTCGTAGGCGCGCAGGTATTGGTCGAGCGTTGCGCTGAGGAACGACACACCGCTGGCGGTGATGAACGTGCCGCCCAGGCTTGGAACGCCCATGGTCAGCGGGATCGGAACCGGCGCGCTGTCACGCACGGTGCCGTTCTTGTGCTTCCAGATGGTCTGGTGGTTGGTCAGATCGACCGCTGCCACGTAGCCCCATGCTGGCGCCTGGCAAGGCAGGCCCATTGGCGACAACAGCGCTTCGAGGATGACACCGTAAGGGGCGCCCTTGTTCGGCTGCACGCCTTCGGTTTCGCTCTTGCGACCCGGGCCGCCTTCGACTTCGGCCGCCGGTACCAGTTTGGAACGGAACGCCATGTAGCTCGGGTTCACGAAAGCAATCTGACGCACCGGGTCGACCGAAATGCCGCCCCAGTCGAACACGCCGAAGTTACCCGGATAGACCAACGTGCCTTGCAGCGACGGTGGAGTGAACGGGCCTTCATAACGCAGGGATTTGAAGTCGATGCGGCAGAGCATTTGATCAAACGGCGTCACGCCCCACATGTCGCGCTCTTTCAGCGGCGGCGGCATGAAGTTCAGATCGGACTTCGGCTGGGTAGGCGACGTGTGATCGCCGGCAACAGCGCCCTGGGGTACAGGGATTTCGTTGATTGGCACGATGGGCTGACCGTTGCTGCGGTCCAGCACATAGATGCTGCCTTGCTTGGTCGAGGCCAGAACAGCAGGCTTCACGCCGTCAGCGGTCTTCATGTCCATGAGCGTTGGCTGACCGCCGACGTCCATGTCCCACAGGTCGTGGTGAGTGAACTGGAAATGCCATTTCACGTGACCGGTGGCGATGTCCAGTGCGACCAGACCTGCGCTGAATTTCTCGGACGCCTCGGTGCGGTTGCCGCCCCACTGG
This sequence comes from Pseudomonas sp. NPDC078416, assembly GCF_050268485.1. NCBI lineage: Bacteria > Pseudomonadati > Pseudomonadota > Gammaproteobacteria > Pseudomonadales > Pseudomonadaceae > Pseudomonas > Pseudomonas sp. NPDC078416. Next base: position 186,623 of record NZ_JBNNGV010000004.1, read on the forward strand.
TCAGGCATCTGGTTGCCCATCGGCAGGTAGAGCATGCCCAGCTTTTCGTCGACGCTGAACATCGACCACATGTTGGGCGAGTTGCGGGTGTAGGTCTTGCCTTCGGCAAGCGGCGTGGTGTCGTCCGGATTGCCGCTGTCCCAGTTCCAGACCAAACGGCCTGTGTGCACGTCGAACGCACGGATCACGCCCGAAGGCTCGTCGGTGGAAAGGTTATCGGTGACGTGACCGCCAATGACCACGAGGTCTTTAGTCACTGCCGGTGGCGACGTCGAGTAGTAACCGCCCGGTGCGTAAGTGCCGATGTTGGCGCTCAGGTCGATGGAGCCGTTGGTGCCGAAGTCTTCACACATCTTGCCGGTGTCGGCGTTCAGGGCGATCAGACGGGTGTCGGCGGTCGGCAGGAAGATACGACGCGGGCAGGCATTGGCTGCGCCGGCAACCGCTGGAGCAGCAGGGCTTTGCGCAGGTGCTGCAGCGTCGGTCGGCGCGGTGGCAGCGTAGGCGGCGTCATCGTGATACGACACGCCACGGCAGGTCATGTGCGCCCAACCCTTGAAGTTGGCCGCCTTGCCGCTGCTGATCTTCGGATCGAAGCGCCAGATTTCCTTGCCGGTGTCCGGGTCCAGTGCGATGACCTGGCTGTGCGGCGTGCAGACGTAGAGCATGCCGTTGACTTTCAGCGGGGTGTTTTCGGCCGTGGTTTCACCCGGATCGTTCGGACCCGGAATGTCGCCCGTGCGATAGGTCCACGCCGGGACCAGCTTGCTGACGTTGTCCGGAGTGATCTGCGACAGCGGCGAGTAGCGATCACCGAAGGCGGTGCGGCCGTAGGACTGCCAGTCGCCGTCAGGCATGGCCGGGGCGGCGCTGGTGGTGCCGGCGGTTTCGCGGTCCAGCTGGCCTTTGATTTCACCCGGGTTGGTGAACTGGCTGGCCAGTGCGGCGATGCCCGCGACAATCACGGCGGCGCCCAATGCGCGCGTACCGGCATCGCCGACCTGGCCACGCAGGACCGGACGACGGAACCATGGCAGCAGCATCACGATGCCCAAGGCAAACCAGAGTGCCAGGCGCGGCACCAGCTGCCACCAATCCAGGCCCACTTCCCACAATGCCCACACGGTACTGGCGAACAACACCAGTGCGTACAGACCGAATGCCGCGCTGCGACCCATCATCAGCAGGACGCCGGTGATGGCGAAGCCGATGCCGGCCAGGAGGTAGTAAAGCGACCCGCCCAGCGTCAGCAGTTTGATGCCGCCGACCAGCAAGGCCAGACCCATTATCAGAATCACCAGCCCGAGCAAGCTCGGAAGCAGGCGACCCTTACCGAAAGCACCCTCAGTGCTCATAAGTGTTGTACTCCGTAACGATGTGGTGGTTAACGCGTGTTGGCGTGAAGGCGCGGCGGGTAAGCCATGCCTTCAATGCCGATGCCTGGATGCAGTCGGACGAGCGAGGCAGATCAGAACGAGGACTGGATTTTCAACCCCGCGACCAGTGCGTCATCAACCTGATTCACGCCGCCCGGATGACGGATGAATTGCAGGTTCGGGCGCACGGTCAGCCAGTTGGCGACGTGCACGCCGTAGTAGATCTCGGCGTTGTATTCGGTGTCCTGCACAGGCAGGAACGCCGGATCGTTGTAGTCCGAGACGCCTTCGGTCTGATTGCGCAGGTTGATGTTCTTGCGGTACGCCGGGTTGACGTGGATGCGGCTGATGCCGACGCCGATGTCATCCTCGGGGCGCGCGTCGAACGGGCCCTTGTACGTCGCGCCGAGGGCAACGAAGTTGTCGATCATGTTGGTTTTCTTGTCGTGCAGCGTGCCGTTGGCGAACAGGCTCAGGCCGCGGCTGTTGTCGCTGGCCTCGCTGGTGACTTGCTGGCGCAGGGTCAGCCACATGCCGTGTTTGCTGGACGACGGGGCGTAGTCATCGCCGCTCCGGGCGGCGTATCCGCCGTTGCTGTCCTTGTAGACGTCGCTGCTGTCGGCAGTGCTGTAGTAGTAACCGGCGCGGTATTCGCCCGGCAGGCCGTTGACCTTCGGCGACCAGACCACCTCGACCGGCAACACGGCGCCCTTGGTGCCGCTGCCGCTGAGTTTGAAGGCGTTGTCGTTTTCAAGATTCGACGGGTTCTGTTCGAACGCACCAACCTGCACGAACAGTTCAGGGCTCAGCTGATATTTGACGCGCATTGCCCACTGGCTGACCGGCCAGTTGTACCAGATCCCGCCGTCCCAATTGCCGACCTGGGAGCCGCACAGCGCCAGGTTCTGGAAGTCGCACGGAAAGGTGTTGAAATCTTCGCCTTCGTTGAACCGGCCGACCTTGACGCTGAGCGTTCGGTCGAGAAATTTCTGCTGGTACCAGAGGTCGGTCAGGCGCGTGACGCTGCCTCGGCCCCAGACTTCCTGGGACGACGAAATGGTGCCGGTGCGGGGATCGCCCACACGGTCATTGCTGATGTTATCGCCGTTGCGATTAGTCAGGGTCAGCTGAAATTCGGCGTCGTGCCAGCCGAGGATCTTCTGCAGGTCCATGTGCGCACCGAGGGCGAACTGGTCGCTGTAACGGGTCGCCTTGTCATGGTTGTAACCGCCGTGCAGATTCGAGCCCACCTCGACCACGGAATCGAGCTTGAAGTCGTAGCCCCGTTCGGAGAGCTCGCTGCGCTTGCCGCCCCAGTCACCCAGCATCCACGGTGACGTGCTATCGAACGCCGGCGCGGCATGGGCGCAGCTCGCAAACCCCAGCGCGGCAAGGCTCAGCGCGCTGGCATGACGAAGAGCTCGGGACAATGTGCAGGTCGGGGTGCAGATCGGGCGTTTCAGATGACTGGGCATTGGGCGTGAGGTCTTTTCTGAGTTATTCGAGAGCAAAAGGCGATGCCGCTCGCAACGCTTTGGAGGCGCATTGCAAGGTCTTAACAAATGACGAATTAACCGTTTCAGCGTTTAGGGCGGCGATGATAGGACGCTAACGATTTTTTAAAAAGTCAAAATTGCGATATGGATCGTTGCGATCGGCGTAACAGTGGCGGGGAGTCCGGGTAGCGCTGTCCATCGTCTGGCCCGGGTGTCTGCTTTGTAAGAGAGCAGGTTGATGTCCCGCCGACCCTTACAGAGGGAGCGTGGATGGGCGTTTAGACGGGGTCTCCAGATTGTAGGATTCTGCGGCTTGGCGGCTCGCGCGACCCAAATGTAGGACTGGCTTTAGCCGGGAAGAGACGGGTTCAAACACCGTAGATGTACGGCGTGGCGGATGACGCTTTCCCGGCTGAAGCCGGTCCCACTAAGACCCTGCGTCGTGCCAGCAAGAGTGGCTGAATGCATGCGATCTAATTGTGGGACCGGCTTCAGCCGGGAAGAGGCCGGTTCGAACACCGTAGATTTACGGCATGGCGGCTGGCGCTTTCCCGGCTGAAGCCGGTCCTACCCAGTGAGGGGCCCGTTGGGGCCGCTCAAGTTGCGGCGTCACCGTTCAGGTGGCCGCTCTAAAATGTCGTCCGGAGCCCGACCTCGACACTACGGCCTTCAGCCGGCGCGATGTCGCGCAGAATGGAGCTGGCGTAACGCACGGTCTGATTGGTGAGGTTCTCGCCGCTGACGAACGCCAGCCACTGACTGCCACCCACCTTGAACGTGTAGCCGGCACTGGCGCCCAGCGTGGTGTACCCGTCGGTGCCGGTTTCGTTATCCGGCACCCGCCGTTGCGAAGCAGCGTGTTCGAGGTCGATCCTCGCTTGCCACTTGTCCAGTTCCCACAACAATCCGCTGTTGAGCCGCAAAGGGGCGATGCGCGGCAGGGCTTCTCCGGTATCCAGGTTCTTGGCACGGGTGTAATCGCCGGACAGCTCCAGGGCGAAATTGCCATACCGGGTTTCGCCGAGCTTCCAGTGATCCTTGGCCTCGAAACCGGCAAACCGAGCGCGCACGCCTGAGTAGGTGTACTCGGGGATGCCGTCAGGGTCTTCAGCGCCTTCATCGTTCAAGGTACGGCCGCTGCCCAGCAGTCCGATGTAGTTGGAGAAGTGGCTGTAAAAGACGCCGACACTTCCTTTATGGGTACCGTTGTCAAAGCGCAGCGCCAGATCGCTGGAAACGGCTTTCTCTTTGGATAGGTCGGCATCCCCGACTTCGTACGTGCCGGTGGCGACGTGAGCGCCATTGGCATAGAGCTCATAGAACGTCGGCGCCCGCTCGGTGTAGCCAAGGGTCGCCGCCAGCGACCAGATCGGCGTCAGCGTGTAAACGGCACCGGACGAAACGCTCCCTGCAGTAAAGCTGCTTGAGCTGTTGGCGTTGGCGAATCGCTCGTTGCCCCCTCCGTCCGGGTCCACGGTGGTGTGTTCAATGCGGCCACCCAGGCTGAGCTTCAAGCGATCAGTGGCCTGCAGCTCTTCCAGAATGAACAAGGCACCGACGTCAGTATCGGTCTGCGGGACGAAGGCCTCTTCGCCAAGGGCTGAAAACTCGCTGCGCGTCACTTGGGCGCCGACGATGCCTTCAACCGGGCCGATGGGCTGATGCCGGGCCTCGACGCGGGCTTCATAGCCCTTGTTCTTGAACGTGGTGCCGACTTCGCCGTCTTCGATCTCCATGTGCTTGTAATCGGTATAACCGGCGTCGAGTTTGACCGAGCTGAACGGGCCGGAGAGATTGCGGATCTCGGAGGCGAATGCGTAGTGGTCCTGCTTCATGCGGATGCGCACGCCTTGCTCGGCGGGCGATCCGTAATTGGCGTCGTAATTGCTGTAGGAAAGCCCGGCGTAACCGTCGTCCCAGGTGTAGGAGCCTCCGACCGCGCCTCCGTCCTGTCTCCCATCGCTGTTACCGAGGCGGTGTTTTTTGTCGCTGTCTTGCGGATCCCGCGCGCGCTCATCGGCGGTGCGGGCATAGCCCGGGATCTTCAGGTCGTTGAACTCCCGGGCGTTGGCGTCCAGGTGCAACGCAAAAGTGCCATTGCCCGCTTCCAGCTTGCCCGCGCTGCTGCGGGTTGTGTCGGCACCGCCATAACGCAACTCACCCGCGCCCTGAATGCCCTCGATGGCTTCGGTGGGGATGCGGTTGTCGAACGTGTTGACCACGCCGCCGATGGCGCTGCCCCCGTAAAGCAGCGCTGCAGGGCCGCGCACGATTTCAATGCGGTCGACGTTGACCGGATCCAGCGGCACCGCGTGATCGTAAGACAACGAGGAGGCGTCCAGCGCGCCGACTCCGTTTCGCAGAAGCCGGATGCGATCGCCGTCCAGCCCCCGGATGATCGGCCTGCTCGCGCCCGGTCCGAAATAGGAGGATGAGACGCCGGGCTGTTTATTCAGCGTCTCGCCCAGGCTGCCTTTCTGTTGCAGGGTCAGCGCATCGCCGGTCAGTACTGTGCTTGGCGAGGCAAGTTGATCGCTGCCCAGCGGGTTGGCAGTGATGATTTGCGGCTCCACCTCGATGGCGTACGCAGGTGAGGTGATCAGCAATGCGGCAGCAAGCGGCGTCAGGCGCCACGGTCGGATTTGTGAGGGACGGGACATGCGACGTTTCCTTGAACAACGATTCAAAAGATGCGATTTGTAAGTGTTATAACATAACACCGAAAAAGCAATCATTTTGAAATCGGTCGCCCCCGTCGGCTGCTTGCAGTCTTCACACTGACTACGGCGTCCGTTAAGGTGCGCAGCTCGCGAAACCTCTTGTCCAACCAGCCCGTCCCCTCAGCGTCCATAGGCCCGCCATGACCACACCCAACAACAACCCGCTGCACGGCGTGACGCTAGAGCAGATCCTCATCGCGCTGGTCGAGCATTACGAGTGGTCGGGCCTGGCCGAACGGATCGACATTCGCTGCTTCAAGAGCGATCCGAGCATCAAGTCCAGCCTGACGTTTTTGCGCAAGACGCCCTGGGCGCGGGAGAAGGTCGAAGGGTTGTACATCAAGCTGGCGCGCACCAAGCGGCCCTGACTTGACCTGAATCGCCGATTGCCAAGGACTGATCCAAATGCCCAGCCCCACGTTGCAGATGTCCCCAGGCGGGCGCCGCTTTGTCATCACGGCCGCCATGCTCGGCTGGCTTGGGCTTGCGGTGCAGCTCTATCTGATTCTCTGGGGGCGATGGATCGACCACGCCAGTCTTCTCGGCGGGCTGGTGCGGTTTTGCAGCTTCTTCACCGTGGTGACCAACACGCTGGTGGCAGTGGCACTCAGCTGTGCGGTCATCGACCGGCATTCAGCGGGGTATCGGTTTTTCCGTTCCCCTGTGGTCTGCGCGGGGATCACCACCAGCATTGTTCTGGTGAGCCTTGCCTACAACCTGCTGCTGCGGCATCTGTGGACACCCGAAGGCTGGCAGTGGATCGCCGATGAATTGCTGCACGACATCATGCCGTTGCTGTTCCTCGCCTACTGGTTGTTCTTCGTCCCCAAAGGCCTGTTGAAACCCCGGCATGTGCTGATGTGGATGCTGTATCCCGTGGTTTACTTCGGCTATTTGCTGTTACGCGGAAATGCCTTCGGCGACTACCTCTATCCATTTCTCGATATCGGCACGTTGGGAGTGGCCAAGGCGCTGACCAATGCGCTGGGCGTGCTGGCAGGTTTTGTGGTCATTGGGTCAGTCGTTTATGGGATAGACAAGGTTTTGGGCCGTAGAGGGCAGTCGTAATCTTCAATAAAACTGACGCGCCTCAAAGCTGGCGCGCCGGCGGTATTCGATCATTTCCGACGACCTCTCATTCCTCGTCCGAACCGTCCGCACGCCAGTATCCCGCCGCTTTTACCAACGCCTCATCCAGCTTGAAGTCATCCAGCAGCACGCGCCGCACCTTGCGTGACAGGGACGATTCGGTCGCTACCCAGGCATACAGGCTGCCTGGGGGCAGGGTCAATTGGCGCGTTACATCAAGCAGATCCTGCTCGCCACGCACCACCCAGATGACCTCGATCTGCGCCTCGCTGGTCAGCGTCTGGCGCTCCGTTACGTCATCGATTTCGACCACCACCAGCGCACGCCGACCCGCCGGCAGCGCTTCCAGCCGACGACCGATGGCGGGGAGGGCGGTCTCGTCGCCGATCAGCAGGTAGCTGTCGAACATATCCGGCACGATCATCGAACCCCGGGGCCCGGCGATATTCAGCGTTTGTCCGACCTCAGCCTGGGCCGCCCAGGTCGCCGCTGGACCGTCGCCATGCAGCACGAAGTCGATGTCCAGCTCGCCGGTCTGCGGGTCGTAGCGCCGCGGGGTGTAATCGCGCATCGCCGGACGCGGGCCTTCAGCGTTTTGCAACGGCGCCTCGCTGTCCAGCGCCGCCTGCTCTTCGGGCGTGGTGGCGAACAACAGTTTGACGTGGTCGTCCGTGCCCAGACTGATGAACCCTGCCAGCTCCGGCCCGTGCAAGGTGATGCGGCGCATGCGCGGGGTGATGTCGGTCACCCTCAACACTTCCAGCTTGCGACGTTTGATCTCGTGGCTGACGCGGTGAATCCCCTGAGGTGCATTCATTCCGATGTCTCCGAAGCAGTTTGTTGGCCGTCGACGATGGCTTTCGCGGTGTCGTTCAGCAGGTCGCGAACCCGCAGGATTTCCTCAGGGTTCCAGCGGCCGTGGTGCATCTGCAAGGCATGACGCAGGTTGTGCACGGCCTCGTGAATTTCCGGCGGACGATCGTGGCCGCGCAGCGAGCGCTTGCTGACGTCAATGCGCATTTTCACGCCATCCAGCGCGACGGCCTGTTCAGTCAAAGACTGCTGACCGGCCTCGGTGATGCGATAGCGTTTCTTGCCGCCGTCGGCATCGCCCTGAATCAACTCGCTCTCTTCCAGAAAGGTCAGCGTCGGGTAGATCACGCCCGGGCTCGGGCTGTAGGCGCCGTCGAACAGCGCTTCGATCTGGCGAATCAAGTCATAACCGTGGCACGGCTGATCGGCGATCAGCGCCAGCAGCATCAATTTCAGGTCGCCCGGGGCAAATACCCGAGGCCCACGGCCGCCGCGTTCACGGCCGGTACGTTTCTCGAAACCATCGCGGCCGTCGCCGTGTTCGCCAAAGTGAGGACGGTGGTGGTGGGGGTGATCGTGTGAATGGTCTTTCATGTTTTTCATCTCTGGGTACAAGTTAGATATACCTTAAGATATATCTTATTGTTTCCGCAAGACGCGTTAAGACGAACGGCTGTTGTCCGGTTTCTGGGGGATGAACTCGATAACTTCAATGAAAAACCGGCTACAGACGCGATGCGACCTGCGTAGGGACGGGCGCCTTGCACTGCGTGAAAGTGCCCGGCTCCAGGTAGGGATTGAGAATCGGCGCCATGCCTTTGAGCACTTGCACCGGGAGGGCGGAGGTGAATTTGAAGCTCTCGGCGGCGCGTCCCGGGACGTACGCCGTCAGGGTGCCGTAATGATTGTCACCGATGAAAAACACGAAGGTCGCGGTGCGGTTGATGGCCTTGGACGCCAGGATTCGCCCCCCTGCACCGATGCTCTCGATACGGTTGTCGCCCGTGCCGGTTTTGCCGCCCATGGCCAGCACGCTGCCATCCTGAGTTTTGAAACTGCCGGACACCCGCCTTGCCGTGCCGGCATCGACTACTTGCGAAAGGGCCTCGCGCATGGCCGCAGCGACTTCCGATGGCAGCACCCGTTTGCCCAGCTCGGGGTTGTTGATCAGCTGGGTTTCGTACGGCGTCTGCGCGGCGAAATGCAGGCTGTCGATGCGCAGCACCGGCAGGCGAATGCCATCGTTTTGAATGATGCCGATGAGTTCGGCGAGCGCGGCGGGTCGATCACCAGAACTGCCAATCGCGGTCGCCAGCGATGGCACCAGATGATCGAACGGATAGCCCAGCCGCTGCCAGCGCTGATGAATATCGAGAAACGCTTCGATCTCCAGCATGGTGCGAATACGGCTGTCGCGCGCGCTCTTGTGCTGGCTCTTGAACAGCCAGCTGTAGACTTCCTGACGCTCGAAACGGCTGGCGGCGACGGCGTCCTTGAACGTGGCGTCCGGGTTCTGCAGCAGATACCCCACCAGCCACAGATCCAACGGATGAACGCGGGCGACGTAGCCCTGATCCGGCAGGTCGAACTTGCCGGGGCCGTAGGCGAAATAGAGTTCGTCCAAGCGCTTTTCGGTCAGTGCCGTCTTGCCCTTTTCCCCTGCCATGTGCGCCCGCATGAACGCATTAAACGCGCTCTGCGAGGCGTCCGGCAGGAGATAGCGATGGACCGCAGCGAGACGGCTTGCCGCAGGATGCACGCCGTCGAGAAAGGTATCGAGCCGGTCCTGGGTGGATTTGCTTTTGTAACGCTTCCAGAAGCGCAGCAGGAACGACTTGCCCTCACGGTCGGCGAAATCGGCCAGGTATTCCTGACGCCTCGGATCGCTGTCGTCCTTGAGCAACACGGCGCTGTTGTTGGGCCCCTGATAGGTGGTGTAGCGCACCAGATCGCGCATCAGGCGAATGAACGGCAGGTTGATCGACTCGCGCAGCGCCTCGCGAAGAGTGGGGTTGCGCGCATTGTCCTCCCGGCGAAAATTGTTGAAATGGTGCAGGCCGCCCCCGGTGAAAAAGCTCTCGCCGGGGCTGGCCGAATACTGCCGATCGAGGGCGGCAGTGAGCATCTTCGACAGGTCGCGATCGTTGTTCTGGATCAGGTAATCCACCGCCCAGCGGCTGAGACGGTCGGACTCCTCCACCGCGACTTTTTTCAGGGCGCTGTTGGGCAGGTCGGCGTACTTGTCGTGCAGCTCGGCGACGATCTGCAAGTAGGTCGTCAGCACGCGCATCTTGGCCGTCGAACCCAGCTCCAGCTTGCTGCCCTCGTTGATGTCAAAGGGCTGATCCGTGCTGTCCGTCTGCACCCGCACCCGCGAGCCATCGGTGTCGCGCTCGAACAGCGTGAAGCTGTAACGCACCGCCTGGGTGCTGGTGGGTGTCAGCAGGCGCTCGCCGATCAAGCCCATCTGACCGGCAAATTCGGGTTTGGCGAGGTCCCGCAGGTACTGACCGACGCTGACCTGCAGGTCGTTCTGCAGCGTGCTGGTGGCTGACAGATCCAGACGGTCGAGGTCGTACAGCGAACGATTGAGCATATTCGACAGCCGCGTGCGGGCGACGGTGATGCCTTTGTTGCTCTCAATCGGCTGCACCGTCGGCTGCTGCACCCAGTCGCGATAGGTCACGCTGGCCGCCAGAGCGGCGTCGGCCAGCGGTTGATCGATGACTTTATTCTGTGCGAGCACGCGCAGATGGCTGTCAGTCAAATCCGCGAGTTCCTGGCGTCCCTTCGCCAGAAAATGTGAGGGCCTGCGCTGCGCGATCACCAACGACAGCACTTCGCGCAGCGCCAAACCCTTCGCCGCCAGGGTTTTATCGTCGTTGGCCGTCGAAGCCAGCAACTGGTTGGTGCGGTCGAAGTCCGCGCCGTACCAGACCCGCAACCCTTCGGCCATGCCGTGGACTTCGCCATGACCGGGGACCGCTGACAGCGGCACGCTGTTGAGGTAATCGCGCACCACCCGCTGCCGCGCCTCGAGGGTCTGCTGGCCCGGCTGATAGGCGCGAACGCTGGCGGACACCATCTGACGAATCTTCTCGCTGCCCGACAGCGTCAGGCCGTCCGGCGAGTGCCGGTACTTCTCCAATTGAGTCGCCAGTGTACTGCCACCGGCAGACTGCCCCGGCAACCCCACCATTTTTGCCACCTGGGAAAGCGCCGCCTTGAAGAACCTTGGCCAATCCACCGCCGGATTGGCCAGCGGGCGCTGTTCATCCAGCAGGTCGCGGTTCTCGATGAACAGCAGGCTGTTGACCAGCACGGGCGGGATGGCGGCGAAGGTCGGGTACAGCTGCTGCGGGTAGGTGTATTGATAGAGAGGCTCGGCGCGACAGTCAGAAATGGTCAGGCCGGATTGAATCTTCTCCTGATACGGCACGAAGAAACCGCGCTTGGCGTAGGACATTAGATCGGGAGAGAAACGCGCCTGTGCGCTGATCAGGTAGTCACGCTTGAGCAAGCGCGGCAGGAATTCGTCGAGGGCAGAATAGCCCAGGCGTTTGTCAAAAGGCCCGTCACCAGGGTACACAATGGCGTCACTGGGGCCGGCCTCGATGGTGTAGCTCAGGCCTTGGGCCAGTTGGCTGAATTCCTGGGCCTGCAAACGCGAGCTGCGCACTTCGGTCGAGACCACAAATCCCAGAATCACCGCAGCGACCAGCACCGCCGCCAGCAAAAAACGCCACACGTAACGTCGTGGGCGAGCATGGCCTGGCACTGATCCGTTCCCCTGACTGTCAGCCTTGACCGCAGCCTTCTTCGTATCGGAATGCCAAAAAGCGCCCATATCGTAAGCCCGGTCCAGCCTGCACATCGCACTTGATACAAGCGTAGACGCTGGTGGGCGCGGAGGGGATTTTGTGCGCTGGGGCGTAAGACTTTTCCGATGTGCAACCTGAGTCCCCATCATGATGGACCCGCCGACCGAAAAGTTTGGGGGCTTTGAACGGTTTGAAGCGTGATGAGATGCCGGTCCTCAAAACGGTGGTGATGCCCCCATCAAACCTTCACCACCCGCGTCGCCTTCGGGCTGCCCAATCGCTTGTTCAACTCCAGCCAGTTCGACAACAGCAGCATCAACCCCAGGCCTAGCAGCGCGGTGATCACGCGCATTTGCCAGGCATCGTCCGCCAGCGCGTTTGCCATATCGGCGAGCGGGGCGAGGAGGACGCCCAGGCAGAAGATCTCCAGCGAATAGCGGCCCATCCGGCAAGTCTGCTGGACGGGCCAGTTGTCGAGCCAGGTTACCGACGTCGGCAGCACCTTGGCGACGACATACACCAGCGCAAGGAAATGCAGCAAGCGCACCGGCGACAGATCGGTCTTGCTGATCGGATAGATCAGTTGGGTCAACGCTGAAGGCAGGAGCGCGTCATGCACGTCAGGAAATTTCCACAGCACGGTGATGACGCCGGCCATCAGCAGGTAGGTCGCCGCCATGAGAAACAGCGGCTGTTGCCAAAGCGGGCGAGCGCTGGGTTTAGCGGTCAGCTCGCGTTGAGTGTGCAAGGCAAAGGCCCCGCCGAGCACGAAGATCAACTGCCAGGCGACTGGATTGAAATACCAGTAACCGCCGCCTTCGTAGGCGCGCAGGTTCCAGCCAAGCAGCGGCACCATCATGTACAGCGCAATCGACAGGCCGATCGCCAGCGCCGTGTTGCGCAGCATGATCGGCAGAATGATCGGAAGAGCACCCATCAGCAGAATGTACAGCGGCAGCGGGTCGGTGAGGTTGGGCTTGAACCTCAGCAACAATTCATCGGCCAGCGCCTGCTGCGGGTTGCCAACGAAATACTCCAGCCCCATCTCCCGCACCATGTCGCGGGTTTCGACGTGGTTGTTGGCGACGAAAACGATGCCCATCAGCAGCGTCAGCAAAAAGATGTGCGCGACGTACAGCACCCATGTGCGCCGCAGGATACGCACGCAAGCCACGACATAGCCGTCACGCTGCGCCACCCGGCCATAAGCGAGTACGGCGGCGTAGCCGGCGAGAAACACGAACACCTCGGCGGCGTCGCTGAAACCAAAATTGCGCAGCGTCAGTTGCGCGAACGGGTTGGCCGGCACGTGATCCCAAAAAATGAAAATCAGCGCCAGACCCCGAAAGAAGTCGATGCGATGGTCGCGTCCGTTCGTCATGACGGTGGGCCTTGCAAAGGTGTTTATAGAAGAGGGGCCAGTGGGGCCGTGGTTCCTTGCCGTCAGCAGGGTCTGATCGGCGGCGCGCAGGGTGGCGGGTTTGCGGGGTAAAAGCAAAGGGTGGATGTTGCAGGATGTCTCGCTTGCTTGCCTCTTCGCGTTTGATTTTTCATCACCAGTGCATCCTCTGAGTTCCGTGGACATGATTTTACGGAAGGGGCGTCTGGTGAAGGTATCTCTGGGTGGGCGGGCGCATGTTCAAAGGTTTGGACAGCGGAAGCAGATTCTTTAGAGCGTGAACAGAGACGCGACAGCGAGAAAGCCGTCGCGCTGGGTGTGCGTTTCAGCGACTAGCGTCGGCCAGGCCATCCTCAATGAAGCGCACGGAGCTTTCCATTGCCTGCTGACCTTCCGGCAGCATGGTGGCGTAGAAGTGCCAGGCGTGGAACATCGCGGGCCATACCTCCAGGCTGACGCGAACGCGGTTATCCGCGAGGTGAGTTGCAAGTCGCATCGCATCGCTCAACATCAACTCGTTCTCCCCGATCTGCACCAAAATGGGTGGGAGACCGGTGACGTCTGCAAACACAGGAGAAGCCAGAGGATGATTGGCCAGCGTATCTCCCAGGAACGCTCTAGCGAGGATATCCAGGACAGGCTTGGAGTTCAGCGGATCCAGACCTTCCCGATTGCTCATGGAAGCCCCGGTGTGTTCAAGGTTCGCCCAAGGCGAGATGGAGGAGCCAACCGCAGGCAGTGGAAGCCCTTTCGATTTCGCAGCCACCATCACGCTGACAACCATCGCGCCACCGGCTGACTCGCCAGAGAACGCGATCTTGTTAGCTGGGATCTTCTGCTCAAGCAGCCACTCGTAGGCGCGCAGTGTGTCGTCAATAGAGGCTGGGAACTTGTGCTCAGGGGCAAGGCGGTAGTCCGGCATGTACACACGAGCGCCGAGCATTTTTGCGTAGTTGCCGCCGATGCCGCGGTAGCCGTCTGGACGGCCAACAATGTACGCACCACCGTGGATGTACATGACGACTGCGTCGGTTTTGATCTCATCAGGGGTAACCAGTGTGCCCGGTACGCCACCCATGTCGACTGCTTCGAATTTGACGCCAGCAGGCGCAGGATTTTGTGCGAGCATTTTTGCGTAAGAGTCGCGGATGTCGCTCATTTTCGTAGTGGTATCGATTCCCTTAAGAACGGGTACTAGATCGCTCAGGCTGTTGGCCCAGGTTTGGACGGCTGCTTGTACTTTAGTGTTCATAATGACCTCAATTGATCGCTGGGAGTGGATTAGCTAATTGAGATACTATGCTTAGTATTGGGGAATAGGGTTCCCCATAACAGGTGCTAAGCCGCCCGAACGTTGACGCTCAGAGGTCTCCATGGAACTCCATAACCTGAACGACATTGCCGCCTTTGTAAGCTCCGTAAATGCTGGCAGCTTCACTGCGGCGGCGAAGCAGCTGGGGCTCACTCGTTCGGCGGTGGGGAAGTCGATAGTTAGGCTTGAGGCTCGTTTGCAAGTACGCCTGCTCAATCGCACTACTCGTAGCTTGAGCATGACGGACGACGGCCAGGTTCTTTATGAGCGGTGTGTGGGTGTTCTCCAGGATCTGGACGATGTGGAGGACGCCTTGGCGTTTCGTCGCTCGACACCCAGTGGACGGCTGCGGATGAGCCTGCCGGTTGCATTGGGCAGGCTCCATGTTCTCCAGCACATCGAATGCTGCCTGAAAGATTGGCCCTCGTTGAGCGTGGATATCACTTTTTCGGACAGGTTGGTCGACCTGATCGATGAAGGATTTGATCTGGCCATGCGTATCGGGCCGCCCAAGGAGGACTCTCGGTTACTCACACGTACAGTGGCCTACCAACAAATGATCACCTGTGCTTCACCAAAGTATCTGGCTGAGCATCCACAGCCCCAAAGGCCCGACGACCTTTCAGAGCACCAGTGTCTGCATTTTGTGAGCGGTGGAAGACTGCTTCCCTGGAGTTTTCGAGTCAATGATCGCTCTCTGTCCGTTACCCATGGTGGAAGGCTGCAGATGGACAGTGCTGAGTCACTGCACCAGTCAGCTGTCGCTGGCTTGGGTATTGCGACCCTGCCTTCGTACGTGGTTAACGACGATTTACGCAACGGCAAGCTTGTCCAACTGCTGGCGAATTACGCAGAGGCGGCGGAGCCTATTCGGGTGATCTATCCGAGCAAACGTCACCTCTCTCCGAAAATCCGTCTCTTTATCGATAAGCTTGTGGAGACTTGGTCGCCTTGTCCTCCATGGGATCAGTATCTGACGGACGACCTTCGTCCTGTCTGACCGTTAGCTAATCCCACGTGCAGGCTCGATGCCAGGCTCCCTCGAAAGGCATTTTTCCGTATCGGCTTAGGTAAGCAGCCGCCGGAAACGAATTTTTCAAGAAGCGGCATAGCGATACGACGAGCGGCACATCAGGTTGCTAATAACACGCGCCCCTTTTTTACGCGCAGATCCCCAACTCAACCGCAGATTACAGAGCTTCCGGCATCAGCATCGGCTTGCGGTCCAGTGTCTCGCTGATCATTCGATAGATGTCTTCCTTGCCATCGTAGCTGCAGCAACGGATCTCGTGAAGCACTTCGCGCTCTTTGGGAGACAGCCCGATGTAGTTCCACTCGCAGGCCTGGCGCATGAACACGTCGTGGTCGTTGACCGGCATGACGTCGTCAGCGGCTTCATGAAAAGCCTCCACGATCGTTTCGATCAGGCTGACGAGCTCCTTGGATTCAGGCTTGCCGTCGGTCGCCTGGACCAGACGCTGCAGATGATTCAACGCGCTGCGGGCGTCGATCAGCTTCATGTGTGCGGGGACGCTCATTTCGTAACGATCGATCAAGTGCATGGCACTACCTCCTGGTGTTGTTGTTCATTCCGTTCCCGTTGAGGACCGGGCTGGGTCGTCAGGGCGCGAACGTTAGCGGCAGGGGAGGCGTCGGAAAAGCCGAAAGTTGTAACCGTTACAAAATCGGTTGCGATTGAACTTTGTTGAATTGATACTGTATAACGTATTAGATGATTGCTTACATTCTGGAGAAAGACGATGAAAGCCGACATCCATCCCGACTACCGTCAGGTGCTGTTCCACGACACCGCTGCCGATGTGTTTTTCCTGATCGGCTCCACGGTTGATACTGACCGCACGTATGCTCACACCGATGGCAACACCTATCCCTACGTTGCCCTCGACGTGTCCAGCGCGTCGCATCCCATGTACACCGGCCAACAGCGCAAGACCACCACCGAAGGCCGTATCGCCGGCTTCAATAAGCGCTTCGCTACCTTTGGCTCCGGCGCCAAGAAAGAGGAATGACAGCGGCACGTCCCGCGCTCCGGGTATCGACAGTCGATCACCCGGGCGCGGGATTTTTTTGCCGTTTTTTTCCTGTATTCCGTCTCGCAAGCCACCTTGGCACTGGACTATCGGGCCAAATTGCTTTTAGCTCTGCGGCCTGAAATTCAGGAGCATCCCCCTTTGAAAAAGTCAGTCGCCATCGTTTTCGGTGGGCAATCCTCCGAGCATGAAGTGTCGTTGCAATCGGCGCGCAACGTGATCAACGCGATTGATCGCAACACCTTTTCCGTCACCCTCATTGGCGTCGACAAGCGTGGGCATTGGTTGCGCTTCGACGAGCAGGATTACCTGCAGAACCCCACCGATCCTGCGCACATCAAACTCAGTGAATCCGGCCGCCTGCTTTCGCTGATGCCGGGCGCCAGCGGGCCGCAGTTCGTGGAAGTGCAGACCGGCGCAGAGGTGCCGCGCATCGACGTGGTGTTCCCGCTGATCCACGGCAGTTTCGGGGAGGACGGCTGCCTACAAGGCATGTTGCGCTTGCTGGACATTCCGTTCGTGGGCCCGGATGTGCTGAGCTCCGCGGCGTGCATGGACAAGGACGTGACCAAACGGCTGCTGCGCGATGCGGGTATTTCGGTCGCGCCCTTCGTGGTCCTTCAGCGTGGCGAGACGGTGGATTTTGTCAGCATCTCTGCGCAGCTGGGGCTGCCGCTTTTCGTCAAGCCGGCGTGCCAGGGATCGTCGGTCGGCGTGAGCAAAGTCGTCGACGAAGCCGGTTATGCTGCTGCGCTGAAACTGGCCTTCGACTACGACAACAAGGTGCTGATCGAGCAGGGCATCGTCGGTCGTGAAGTGGAATGCGCCGTGCTGGGCAACCACGAACCGAAGGTCAGCGTGTGTGGTGAGGTCGTCGCCAATGACGAGTTCTACGCCTACGACACCAAGTACCTGAATGACGGTCAGGCCCGCATCGCCATCCCTGCGCAAATGTCCGAGGATATGAGCGAGGCCGTGCGTGAAGTGGCGCTGCAGGCCTATCGCGTGCTGGGCTGCGCCGGCCTGGCGCGGGTGGATTTCTTTGTCACCGAGGCACGGGAAATCATCATCAACGAGGTCAACACGCTGCCCGGTTTCACCTCCATCAGCATGTACCCGAAACTCTGGCAGGCCAGCGGATTGAGCTACGCCGAGCTGATCGACCGGTTGATCGCGCTGGCGCTTGAACGCGCTGAAGAAACCCGAGCGCTGAAAACCGAGGTGGTGCTGTGACGGTGAAAACACTCCGTATCGCTGCGGCCCTTTTGACCCGTGCCGATGGCAAGACACTGCTGGTGCGCAAGCGCGGGACTGAAGCGTTCATGCAGCCGGGCGGCAAGATCGACGCAGGGGAGTCGGCGCTCGATGCGCTGGCCCGTGAGTTGAACGAGGAACTGGGGCTGGTCATCGCGCCTGAGCAAGCGCAATTCCTGGGTGAATTTTCGGCGGTGGCGGCGAACGAACCGGGCTTCGAAGTGAACTGCCAGTTGTATGGCGTTCAGCTTGAAGACCCGGTCAATCCCGCGGCCGAGATCGAGGAAGCGATCTGGGTCGACGGCGGGAATATCGACCAGTTGCACCTGGCGCCGCTGACCCGGGATTCGATACTGCCGCTGTATCGAAGCCTGGCGACAGCCTGAGTTCGACACCATCAACTGTAAAAGCGCTTGCCCGCGAAGGCGGTGGCTCAGGCGACCGATGTGTCACAGGCACAATCTTTCGCGGGCAAGCGCGCTCCTACAATTTGCCGATTGCACGGCCATTAACGAACCGCGCTCACCCCATCCAGTGTCGAAAATGACGTGTCTTTTGCCGTCAGCAGGAAGTCGCGCATGTAGGGCGCGTCCAGCATGTCTGCACGAATCGCCGCGTACAGCGTAGCGAACAATCCTTTTTCCCCCAGTCGCTTGCCCTTCACGTACCCGCGTGAGCTGTATTCATGCAGCGCCCAGTGCGGCATCCCGCAGACGCCGCGGCCGCTGGCGACCAGTTGCATCATCATTACTGTCAGCTCGGACGTGCGCACCTGCGCCGGTTCGATGTCGGCTGGCTCAAGGAAACGCGTGAAGATGTCCAGCCGGTCGCGCTCGACGGGGTAGGTGATCAGGGTTTCATTGATCAGGTCTTCTGGCACCACATAAGGCCTGGCCGCCAGCGGATGCTGATTGGCGACCGCGAGCATGGCCTCGTAGGTGAACAGCGGCACATAGGTAATGCCTGCCAGCTCGAGAGGGTCCGAGGTCACCACCAGATCCAGATCGCCACGGGCCAGCGCGGGCAGGGGCGCGAAAGCGAAGCCCGACGCTAGATCAAGTTCCACCTCCGGCCACGCATCGCGGAATTGGTCGATCGTCGGCATCAGCCACTGAAAGCAACTGTGGCATTCGATCGCCATGTGCAGGCGCCCGGCGACACCGCCGGCGAGCCGCGAGATATCGCGCTCGGCATGGCGCAGTTGCGGCAGCACCGAGTCGGCCAGTTGCAGCAGACGCAAGCCCGCGCTGGTGAACCGCACCGGTTTGGTCTTGCGCACGAACAGCGGCATGCCCATGCGCTCTTCCAGCTCCTTGAACTGGTGCGACAGTGCCGACTGCGTCAGATGCAGGCGGTCAGCGGCGTCAACGAGGCTGTCTGCTTCGCGTAACGCATGCAGGGTTTTCAGGTGGCGAATTTCCAGCACCGACGGCGCTCCATGAGTAAATTTTGTGATCAACACGAATTTAATGAGTTTGTCTCATGTAAGGAGAAGTGTCGACAATGGCGCCATCTTTTGAAGGAAGCAGTCAGCATGGGCCAGGTCAACAACTCGAATTTTCCTCACACCGGCGTCGCCAAGGACTTCAAGCACATCCTCGAAACCCTGGGTGACGGCATTGATGTGGATTCGGTGCCGACGTTCACCCCGGACCAGCGCTTCAACCTGAGCTGGGCGCCGCTGTTCGATGAGGTCGACCAGGCCCGCGCTTTGGGCAACACCATCCGGCCCGAAATCATCGGCCCGCTGACGTACCTGTGGCTGGGGCAAGCTGAAGGCGAGGGCTTCGACAGGCTCGACCTGCTGGACCGTCTGCTGCCGGTTTATGGCGAGATCCTCGGTCGGCTGGCGGGCAAGGGCGTCGAGTGGGTACAGATCGACGAGCCGATTCTGACCCTCGACCTGCCGCAGGACTGGAAGAACGCTTTCGAGCGCGCCTACCACGCCCTGCAGTATTCGCCGCTGAAAAAATTGCTGGCGGTCTCCTGCGGGGGGCTTGGACTGGGCAGCAACCTTGGCCTTGCGGTGTGTTTGCCAGTGCAAGGCCTGCATGTCGATGTGCTCAGTGCGCCGGAGCAAATGCCTCTGGTGCTGGACCGCCTGCCCATCTACAAGGTGCTTTCACTGGGTGTAGCTGGCGAGCTTGATCCCGCTTGCGCTGACGGTGAAGCCGCGCTGGAAGTTGTGAAGGAAGCTCAACTGCGCTTCGCCGACAACCTATGGGTCTCCGATTCGATCAGCACACCGACAACAGCAGCAGCGTAAACACAGCCCCAGATGACCGTTTTGCTACCGCTCAGCCCTCTTCATCAAACTGTCACGCAACTGTGGCAGCGCGCTTGAGCAAACTTCATCAGACTCGCGGCCTACTGGGGTTCTGTGTGTCGGTGTTTTTCCATGCGGGTTTTACTTTTTCTGGCTGCGCTCTTGTGCAGCCTGCCGTCTTTTGCGGCCTCTCGATGCGATGTTGACGTTCCCACGCAGGTGGCCGAGCTCGATGACGTGCACCTGGCGTATCAGAGCATCGGCCGTGATTCCGATCCTGCGCTGCTGTTGGTCATGGGCCTCGGCGGGCAGTTGATCCACTGGCCGGACGAAGTGGTCGTCGCGCTGTGTCAGCAGGGCTTTCGCGTCATTCGCTACGACAACCGGGATGTCGGCTTGTCGACCTGGGTCCAGGCGCCGCCGAGCCCCAACCTCACTTACGAAGTGCTGCGCTACAAAATCGGCCTGCCGGTGTCGGCGCCGTATTCGCTGACTGACATGGCTCAGGATGCGCTGGGCTTGATGGACGCGCTGCACGTTCAGCAATTCCATGTGCTGGGGGCGAGCATGGGCGGCATGATTGCCCAGCATCTGGCGGACATGGCGCCCAAGCGCGTGGAGAGCCTCACGCTGATCATGACCAGCTCCGGCGCCCCCGGCCTGCCGATGCCCAGCCCTGCATTGCTGCAATTGCTGGCCCGTCGCGGCGCGCCGGACCGGCAGACCGCCCTTGAGCAACAGGCTGATTTGCTGGCTGCGCTGGGCAGTCCGGAGGTCAAGGATGATCGGCAGATGCTGCTGCATCAGGCGGCGGTTTCCTATGACCGAGCGTTCAATCCTGAAGGCGTGAAAAGGCAGATTCTGGCGATCCTGTCAGAACCTAGCCGAGTGGAGCTGTTGAATCGTCTGCGCGTGCCGACGCTGGTCGTTCACGGCACGGCCGATCCGCTGTTGCCGGTCATGCACGGAATTCATGTGGCGGCGCATATTCAGGGCAGCCAGTTGAAGCTGATTCCCGGCCTGGCCCACCGTTTCCAGGAAGCCTTCAAGGCCCCATTGCTGGCGGCCGTGTTGCCTTATTTGCGAGAGCATCGTGAAGACGCATCCCACGTCGCGCAGCTCTAATGAGACGGCGGGGTTGACCCGCCCTTTGAGGACGGGCGTGCCGGTGTAGGGTTTGAGCGCCACCGTGATCGGCGTATCGTGGTGCTTTTCCTCTCTTGCACGAGGCTGCCATGAGCACTCCGCTGAAAATCGACTTCATCTCCGACGTGTCCTGCCCCTGGTGCATCGTCGGCCTGCGCGCGCTGGACCAGGCGCTCGAACATCTGGGCGATGAAGTCCAAGCCGACATCCACTTCCAGCCCTTCGAACTCAACCCGCAGATGCCGCCGGAAGGCCAGGACATCTTTGAGCACATCGCCGAGAAGTACGGCTCGACCCGCGAGCAATTCCAGGCCAATGCCGAAAACATCCGCGAGCGCGGCGCTGAGCTAGGGTTCGTCTTCAAGCCGGGCGATCGACGCATCTTCAACACCTTCGACGCCCATCGACTGCTGCACTGGGCCGGACTGGAAGGCAAGCAACACGCGCTGAAAGAGGCGCTGTTCACCGCCTATTTCAGCCAGCACGCTAACGTTTCCAGCCACCAGGTGCTGGCCGATGTTGCGCTAAAAGTGGGTCTGGACCGAGTGCGCGCCGAGGCCTTGTTGGGCAGCGACCAGTACGCCAGCGACGTTCGCGAACTGGAACAGTTGTGGGTGTCGCGGGGCGTGAGTTCGGTGCCGACGATCGTCTTCAATGACCAGTACGCCGTTTCCGGTGGGCAGCCCGTCGACGTGTTCGTCAGCGCCATTCGTCAGATCGTGGGCGAAGAATCGAGTGTGGTTAACCCGGTCGACTGAAACCTGTAATCGACCCTGACGGGTAGAGCGCAGTTGAGTATCCGGGCCTCTCCACCTTTGGGAGGCCCCGATCGCTTCCGATGCTACCCGTCATCCGCTGTGACGCGTCGTTCGTTGCATTTCAAAAAACACTTGCTACTCCCAGCCACTTTCGGATATCAATTTGTACATGATTAGACAGGTTCGATTCGACAAGAAAAAACGTGTGGTGGATGAGCTGGCTCGACGTATCGAGACCGGTCAGATGGGCTCGGGCGAATTGTTACCCGGCGAGAATCTGCTCGCACAGGAATTCAATGTCAGCCGTGGCACGCTGCGCGAGGCATTGTCCGAGCTCAAGCGACGAAATTACATCGCGACGCAAACCGGCGTGGGTTCGATTGTGACCTACGACGGCATCTCGCTGGATCAGCGCGCCGGTTGGGCCCAGGCCCTGGCCGATACAGGCGCCAAGGTCAGCACCGAGATTCTGCGTCTGGTGGCGGTGCAACGGCCTGATCTGGCGGGCCGGTTTGGCACGGCCGAGTTCATCGCGTTGGATCGCCGTCGAACGGCAGGCGATGGCAGCGTGGTTTCCCTGGAGCGTGTGCTGATTCCGGCCTGTGATGGCCTGGAAAATCTGCCCCGCGACGGGCTGATCGAAGATTCGCTGACCGTCACACTGGCCGCCCACGGTTATGTCGGCGATCGCGGCGATCAGTGGATCGGAGCCGAGCCTCTGAGCAACGATGACGCGGCGCTGATGTTGCGCCAGCCGGGCTCGGTGTTTCTCAAGGCGACGCGCACCACCTTTGATCGCCGCGAACGTTTCATGGAGCACGTGGAAAGCCTTCTGGACCCCGTGCATTTTCGTCTGCATCTGGCTTTTGGATCACCCACATGACTGCACTGATCGACATGCGCGACCGAGGCCTCGGCGCTTTCTACGGACTGGCGCTGGGCGATGCATTGGGGATGCCCACGCAGTCCCTCAGTCGCGAGCAGATCAGGCAGCGATTCGACCGCATTACCACCTTACAAGCCGCTGGTGCCGATCAGCCGATTGCGCCGAACATGGCCGCCGGGTCGATCACCGATGACACCGAGCAGGCGGTGCTGGTGGCCGAATTGCTGGTGGCCGGAGGCGGGCGCATCGAACCCTCGGATCTGGCCCAGAGCCTGATCGACTGGGAAGCGGTGATGCAGGCCAAGGGTTCGCAGGACCTGCTGGGTCCCTCGACCAAGCGCGCCATCGAGATGATTCTGGCCGGGCACAGTCCTGAAGAATCCGGGCGGTTTGGCACCACCAATGGCGCCGCCATGCGCATTACACCGGTCGGCATTGCCTTCGATGTACGCGAAGAGGCGCCCTTCAGCGAGGCGGTCAAGCAGGCCTGCCAGGTTACACACAACACCAATCTCGGCATCTCCAGCGCAGCAGCGGTTGCGGCGGTTGTCTCGGCGGGCATCAGCGGTGCCAGTCTCGCCGAAGCCCTCGATGTCGGCGCGCGCGTGGCCCATGAGGCGGAGCGCCACGGATACTGGATAGCCGGCGGCCGAATTGCCGCCCGGATCCTTTGGGCTAAACAGCTGTGCGCAGAATGCAGTAACGAACAACTGCCCGAATTGATTTATGACGTGATCGGCACGTCGGTCGCCTCCCAGGAATCGGTGGTCGCTGCATTCGCCATGGCGCATCAAGTGGCTCGCGGGCGGTTATCGGCAATCGATGCGCTGTGCATGGCCGCCAGCCTGGGCGGCGACACCGATACCATCGCTGCCATGCTCGGGGCAATGCTCGGTGCCTGCGAAGGCATGGGCGCCTGGCCCGGGCCGCTGATCAAACAGATCCAGAGCGTCAATGCGCTCGACCTTCACCCCGTGGTCGAGCAGTTGCTGTCCCTGCGCGCGGTCTGACCCGACCGACGCCAGCCCGTATAAAGAACAAGACCTACCTCGCGGCTCTATGCAGCGGCGAGTCAGGGTTTTTGCAGCCTGCAAAAGCCCACGCTGACATGGACGTCGTTTGCTTTGCGCACTGCCCACAACCAGAACAAATGGCACAGGAGCATTCACATGACGTCATCCAACGCCGCTCAAGGCGCAGGTCAGCTTGAAACACGCGGTATCGAACCGGTTCCGGAAAACGAGTGCAACGGCCATCCGTTGCAGCTTTTCTGGGTGTGGTTCGCGGCCAATATCAGCATCCTCGGTCTGCCGCTGGGAGCGACGCTGGTGGCCTTTCGCGGGTTGTCGATCGGGCAGGCGATCATCGTCGCCATCCTCGGCGCGGCCGGTTCGTTTGCCGTAGTCGGGGTCATTTCAATTGCCGGCCGGCGGGGCAGGGCGCCGAGTCTGACGCTGTCGCGGGCGATTTTCGGCATGCGCGGGAATATCGGTCCGACCATCGTCTCGCTGATGTCGCGTCTGGGTTGGGAAACCGTGAACACCACGACCGCCGCATTCGTACTGCTGTCGCTGTGCTCGATCCTCTTCGCTACGCCGGTGGAGGCCAAGAGTGCGCCGGGCCTGACCCTCGTGTTCATCGCCATTTTCGTGCTGATGACGCTGACCGTTTCCGGCCTCGGCCACGCCACCTTGCTGGTCATTCAGAAATGGGCGACATACATCTTTGGCGCGTTGAACGTCATCGTCGGCGGGTTTCTGATCGCGCACATCGACTGGGCCGCCGTGTTTAATGCGGCGCCTGCACCGGTGAGCGCAATGATCATCGGCATCGGTACCATGGCGGCGGGCACCGGCATCGGCTGGGCCAATGCGGGGGCCGACATGTCGCGCTATCAGCATCGCAGCGTCAAGGCCACGCGGCTGGTGGCGTCGGCCGCTTTCGGCGCCGGCATCCCGTTGGTGTTGCTGATCACTCTGGGCGGGCTGCTGTCGGTGGGCAATGACCACCTGGCGTCGGCCACCGATCCGATCATCGCGATTCGCGAACTGCTGCCGACCTGGATGGCCGTGCCGTACCTGATCACGGCGTTCGGCGGGCTGCTGCTCTCCAATAATCTGTCGGTGTACTCGGCGGGGCTGACCACGCTGACGCTGGGCCTGAAGATCAAGCGCGTGCACGCGGTGATCGTCGACATCGTGGCGATCTTCGCCGGCTCGATTTACTTCATGCTGATCGCCGACAGCTTTTACGGCCCGTTCATTACCTTCATTTCGATGCTCGCCGTGCCGATCACCGCGTGGGTGGGGATCTTCATCGTCGACCTGATGCATCGCCACTACTACTCACCGGCTGACTTGATGGACGTCTCGCCGCGCAGCGCCTATTGGTATCGCGGCGGCATCGAGTGGCGTGCGCTGGGTGCATGGGCGCTGGCCATCGTGCTTGGGTACAGTTTCACCACCGTCGCGACCACGCCGGAGAACGTGATATTCAAAGGTTTGCTGTCGGACTCATGGTTCGGCCATAACGGGCTGGGCTGGATCGTCACCTTCCTGGTGGCGGGCGGTGTATATGCTCTGCTTGGCGGCGCCCGTGACCGTCGCGTTGTTGCCGAAGAGGTTGTTCATGCCCGCTAGATTGCTCTACACCGGCCAGGTCGTGGTCGATCTGGTCATGGCCCTGGACGCTTTGCCTCGTTCGGGCGGCGATGTGCTCGCCCGCTCGGCGGCCTTTGAAACGGGCGGAGGATTCAACGTGATGGCCGCCGCACGACGCAGTGGCATGCCAACGCTGTATCTCGGTCGCCACGGCGCGGGGCGTTTTGGCGATCTGGCGCGACAGGCCATGGCGGCAGAAGGCATCGACATTGCGGCGGCGGCGTCGACGGGTCAGGACACGGGCCTGTCGGTGGCGCTCATCGAGCCTTCGGCCGAGCGCTCGTTCATTTCCTATGTCGGTGCCGAGGGCGGTTTGTCGGCTGACGATCTAAGTGGCGTCGATGTGCAGCCTGAGGATTACGTGTTCGTCAGCGGCTACAGCTTGCTGCACGAGAATAAGGTTTCGACGCTGCTGGACTGGCTCGCGCAGTTGCCGGCAGGGGCGGGCGTGGTGTTTGATCCGGGGCCGCTGATCGATTCGCCGGAGGCGTCCGACATGCAGGCGGTGTTGCCATTGATCACGCTGTGGACGAGCAATGCGGAAGAGGCGCTGCGCTTCACCGGGTGCGAGGCGATCGATGGGGCCCTCGAAAGGCTGGCGCACTGGCTGCGCGACGACGCGTTATTGGTGGTGCGTGATGGACCGGACGGCTGCTGGATTCGTCAGGGTTCCGAGCCCCGACACGTGCGTGGCTTCCCGGTCACGGCCATCGACACCAACGGCGCCGGCGATGCCCATGCGGGCGTGTTGCTGGCCGGGCTGGCGTCAGGGCTGTCGGCTGCAGAAGCGGCATTGCGCGCCAATGCGGCCGCAGCCATCGCCGTCACCCGCTGGGGCCCGGCGACTGCGCCGACGGCGGCAGAAGTGGATGAGCTGGTCGGCAGCAGCGAATTTCCTGCGACACACTGATAATCTCCGCCATCACAAGACCTGTAGGAGCGTGGCTTGTCCCGCGATCTGGCGCGAAGCGGCAGCCAATCCGCTGACTGCGGTTCCTCAGGAAGGACCGAGTCGTCCGGTTTTACGACTGCTGCGCAGCCGATCGCGGGACAAGCCACGCTCCTGCGGCCTGCGGCCAGAATCAAACAGCGAACTTGCTCACCCCAACCCGTATTTCTTCACCTTGTCGAACAACGTGGTCTTGGCCATGCCCAGTTCCTGGCTGGCCTGGCTGAGATTCCCGCCGCTGCGTTGCAACGCTTCGCCGAGCAGGTTCTTCTCGAACGCTTCCACGGCTTCGGCGAAATCCAGGCGTTGAGTGGCGACTTCCGCACCGGCGGTCTTGAACGCCGGCAGGCCCAATGCGTAGCGCTCGGCAACGTTGCGAAGCTCGCGCACATTGCCTGGCCAGTCGTGGGCCAGCAGCGCCGAGCGGGTCTGTGCATCCAGCTGTGGCGCCTCACGGTCGAAGCGTAGCGAAGACTGCTGCAGAAAGTGTTCGAACAACTGCAGGATGTCTTCGCGCCGCTCGCGCAAGGGCGGCAGTTCGAGGGTCACCACGTTCAACCGGTAATACAGGTCGCTGCGGAACTGGCCCGCTTTGCTCAGCGCATTGAGCTCCGACTTGGTCGCGGCGATCACCCGGCAATCCACCGCGACACTTTGGTTTGAACCCAGTCGCTCCAGCGTGCGCTCCTGCAATACCCGCAGCAGTTTGATCTGCAGGTTGATCGGCATGCTTTCCACTTCGTCGAGGAACAGCGTGCCGTTGTGGGCGTGTTCGATCTTGCCGATGCGGCGTTTGCCGGCGCCAGTGAAGGCGTTGGCCTCGTGACCGAATATCTCGCTCTCGAACAGGCTTTCCGGCAGACCGCCGCAGTTCAGCGCAACGAACTGATGGTCATGGCGGCGGCTGAAGTCATGCAGGCAGCGGGCGACGAGTTCTTTACCGGTGCCGGTTTCACCTTCGATCAATACGTTGGCCGAGGTGTCCGCGACATTGGCGATCAGCGCGCGCAGGGTTTGCATCGCCTGGGAGCGACCAATGATCTTGCCCTCCAGGGAGTCGCGCTCGGCCAGTTGCCGACGCAGTGACCAGACTTCACGGGCCAGCCCGCGTTGCTCCAGCGCGCGGCGAGCGGCGTCGACCAGCCGCTCGGGAGAGAAGGGCTTTTCCATGAAATCGTAGGCGCCATCGCGCATCGCGCCGACCGCCATCGACACGTCGCCGTGACCGGTGATCAGCACCACGGGGAGGGTCCGATCGCGTTCTTTGAGGCGCTTGAGCAGCTCAAGCCCGTCCATGCCCGGCAGGCGAATGTCACTGATGACGATGCCGGCGAAGTTCTCATTCACCAAGGCCAGCGCTTCCTCGGCGCTGCCCACGCCCTGGCTGTGAATGTCTTCCAGCGCCAGCGCCTGTTGGCAGCCGAGCAGGACATGCGGGTCGTCTTCGACGATGAGGACCGTCAGATCAGTGTTCATGGTGTATTCCAGTACGACAGCGTTGCGTTCATCGCGAGGGGTTCCCGTGGCCGAAGTGCGCAATCGTGTAGGAGCGCGCTTGCCCGCGAAAGCGATGTGTCAGGTGTGAACAAGGTGACTGCCCCTCTGCTTTCGCGAGCAAGCTCGCTCCCCCAGAGACCGGGAATGGTTTGATCTCTCATACACCCGCCGCTCCGCGATCAACCAGAGGCAACACCAGCACAAACATTGTGCCGCCCTCGGCCGGGTCTTCAGCGTTGAGTGTGCCGCCTGCCGCTGCGGCGAGGCTGGCGGACAGCGTCAGGCCGAGCCCGAGGCCCTGTTCACCAGGCTTGGTGGTGAAGAACGGCTCGAACAGGTGCTTGCGCGCTTCGGCGTCGATGCCGTGGCCGTTGTCCCGCACGCGCAGCCGGTAACGGCCCTCGAACACCTCACCTTCCAGCCACAGAATCGGCAGCGGCTGCGCTTGCATGGCGTCCAGCGCGTTGCCGATCAGGTTGACCAGAATCTGCTCAAGCCGGGTCTGGTCAATCGCCAACTCAACGTCGTCGATGCGCTGATGCAACTCCAGCGAGGCATTGTCCAGGCGGGCCGCGAGCAACTGCAGTGCAGCGTCGACTGCCTTGCTCAGCGACGCCTGACCTTTGTCTTCTCCGCGCCGGGCGAAGGCGCGCAGGCTGGCGGTGATGCGGCCCATGCGATCCACCAGATCATTGATGGTGCGCAGGTTCGCACTCGCCGTGTCCAGCGCGCCCCGTTCGAGAAACCGAACGGTGTTGCCCGACAACGTGCGCAGCGCCGCCAGTGGCTGATTCAGTTCATGGGCGATGCTGGTGGACATCTGGCCGATGGCCGCGAGTTTGCCGGCCTGAATCAATTCATCCTGGGCCTGGCGCAGGGTTTCTTCGGCCTGGCGACGTTCACGAATCTGGCCCTTCAGGCGTTCGTTGCTGGCGCGCAGGTCGGCGGTGCGGTCGGTGATGCGCCGTTCCAGTTCGTTGTTCGCCTGCTCCAGCGCTTCACGGGCGGCGAGGCGGGTGGAAATCACCTTACGCCGCTCGTTCCAGGCGATCAGCAGAAACGCCACCAGCGCACAGGCGACGGCGACCAGCATTCCCTGATTGGCGGCTTCCCGGCGCAGGTCTTCCAGCGGCGTCAGCAAAGTCAGGTGCCAGGGCGTGTCGGCCAGTTCGCGGGTCTGCGCCAGGTAACTCACCACCGTGTGCTCATGATCAACGCTGGTGTTGGCCGGAAAGGTCAGCTTCTCCACGCCGTCGGCGATCGATTCACGTTCCAGCGGCACCAGTTCGTTGAGCGGCCACCAGTAATATTGCAGGCTGCGGGCCAGCCGCTCCTTGATCTCGGCGGTCAGCGGGCGGACTGATTTCAGCCGTCGCGCCGGGTCGCTGGAGAGGATGATGATGCCGTTCTCGTCGCTGACAAATGCCTCCAGGCGCGCGCGCTGCCAGCGTTCTTCCAGGGCTTCAAGCCGGACCTTGATCACCGCGACGCCGATGATCTTGCCTTTCTCTTCCAGCCCGTGGGCCAGGTAATAACCCGGCTCGCCTGTGGTGCTGCCGATGCCGTAAAAGCGGCCCGGCAGACCGCGAATCGCGTCCTGGTAATAAGCGCGGAAGGACAGGTCTTCACCGAGGTAACTGTCGGCATCGCGCCAGTTGCTGGTGGCCAGCACCCGGCCGGTGGTGTCCAGCACATAGATGGCCCGACTGCGGCTGCGCCGGTTCAGGCCTTCGAGGTAATCGTTGACCTTGGCGCGCAACTCCGCAGACGGATGGTTGAGCAGGTCGGAAACATTGGATTCCAGCTCCAGCACGCTGGGCAGGTAGTTGTACTTGTTGATCTCGCTCTCGACGGTGCGCGCGTGCAGCTCGAGCTGACGCTGACCGTTTTCACCCAGCGCCTTGATGGCGTTCTTCTCGCTGTACAAATACGTGACGTAACCCAGCGCAATCATCAGCAGGATGATCAGCGGCGGCACGAACAGATGGCGAATCAGTCGGGGTTTCACGGCGAGTGATGGCGGCGCGGCGCGGTAGAGAGGGGGGTCGCATTTCATCACAGTCGTCCTGGACCGGCCAGCCGCCCGTTTCATCATGTTGATGAACGAGCGGCCGGTGGTTTTACGCCCTCGAAGGGCTAATGCTTTTAGTGCTGCAGGATTTTGTTGAGGAATTGCTGAGCCCGCTCGGAGCGCGCGTTGACGTCGCCGAAGAACTCTTCCTTCTCGCAGTCTTCGACGATCTGGCCCTTGTCCATGAAGATCACGCGATCGGCCACTTTGCGGGCGAAGCCCATTTCGTGGGTCACGCACATCATGGTCATGCCTTCGTGGGCCAGCTGCACCATCACGTCGAGCACTTCGTTGACCATTTCCGGGTCGAGCGCGGAGGTCGGTTCGTCGAACAGCATCACCACCGGGTCCATGGCCAATGCGCGGGCAATCGCCACACGCTGTTGCTGACCGCCTGAGAGTTGCCCCGGGTGCTTGTGGGCATGGGCCGAGAGGCCGACACGTTCGAGCAGTTGCAGGCCTTTTTTCGTGGCTTCTTCCTTGCTGCGTCCCAACACCTTGATCTGCGCGATGGTCAGGTTTTCGGTGATGGTCAGGTGCGGGAACAACTCGAAATGCTGGAACACCATGCCGACGCGCGAGCGCAGTTTCGGCAGATTGGTTTTCGGGTCAGCGATCGACGTGCCATCGACCACGATGTCGCCTTTCTGAAACGGCTCCAGCGCGTTGACGCACTTGATCAGCGTGGACTTGCCCGAGCCCGACGGGCCGCAGACCACAATCACTTCGCCTTTTTTGACCTCAGTGCTGCAATCGGTCAGCACCTGGAAGTCCCCATACCACTTGTTGATATTTTTGATGGAAATCATACGGCTAACCTTTTTTGCATGAACTTGACCAGGCGCGACGCGGCGAAGCTGATCGTGAAGTACACCAGACCGGCGACAATCAGGAACTCGTTGGAGCGCCCGATGATGTCGCCGCTGGAGCGTGCCGAGTTGAGGAAGTCGACCAGACCGACCGTGTAGACCAGCGAGGTGTCCTGAAACAGGATGATGCTCTGCTGCAACAGCAGCGGGGTCATCTTGCGGAACGCCTGGGGCAGGATGATCAGGCGCATCATCTGGCCGTAGGTCATGCCCAGCGCTTGAGCCGCGCCCATCTGGCCGCGGGAAATCGACTGCACGCCGGCCCGCACGATTTCACAGAAGTAGGCTGCCTCGAACATCATGAACGCCACGACGCAGGAGGTGAACGCGCCGATCGGTGTGTCTTCGCCGGTGATCCAGCGCAGCACGAACGGTACCGCCAGGTAGAACCAGGTGATGACCAGCAGCAGCGGGATCGAGCGGAAGTAGTTGACGTAGGCGCCGGCAACCCGTGACGCCAGCTTGTTCGACGACAATCGCATCAGCGCCAGAATCGTGCCGATGATGATGCCGCCCACAATGCCCATGGCCATCAACTGCAAGGTCATGAGCATGCCGTTCCACATGCCCGGGATGGCGGGAATCACTCCAGAGAAGTCCATTACTTACCTCCCACGGAGATCAGGCCCGGCACCGCGACTTTCTTCTCGATCAGACGCATGAGCAGCATCAGGCTCATGTTCAGGGTGAAGTAGATCAGCGTCGCCAGGGTGAAGGCTTCGAACAGGTTCGCGGAAAACTCGGCGGTCTGTTTGGTCTGCGCAAGCAACTCCATCAGACCGATCAGCGACGCCACGGACGAGTTCTTGAACACGTTGAGGAATTCGGAGGTGAGCGGGGGAATGATGATCCGGTACGCCTGGGGCAACAGCACGTTCCAGTAGATCTGCGGCAGTTTGAAACCCATGGCGCGGGCGGCAGATTCCTGCCCCACCGGCAACGCCTGAATCCCGGTGCGCACCTGTTCGCAGACACGCGCGGCGGTGAACAGGCCCAGGCACACGACAACGCTCAGGAACGCCGAGGTGGTCGGATTAAGGTCTTGCTTGTACCACTCCTGCAGATTCTCGGGCAGCAGATCCGGCACCAGGAAGTACCAGATGAACAGCTGCACCAGCAGTGGCACATTACGGAAAATTTCCACGTAAATCGCGGCAATTGAAGAAACGATGCGGTTTGGCACCGTGCGCATGACACCGAGCACCGAGCCCAGCAGCAACGCAATGATCCAGGCAACGACGGCAATGGCGATGGTCCAGCCCAGCCCGGTGATGTACCAGTCCAGATAGGTCTCGCTGCCGACGCCCGTGGACTTGAAGAACACGCCCCAGTCCCAGTTGTAGTTCATCAGGGTCTCCCCTCTTATCGATCGTTATGCACGCACGCGCCAGGTAGCGGCTTCCGGACACGCAGGGCGTCTCCGGAAGTCAGGCTTTTCACGTTTTCAGAATGGCGGAGCGAAGGACTCAGGCCTTCTTGTCCGGCGCCGGCTTGTCGTTCGGGTTGGCGATCAGCGCTTTGAGCTGTTCGCTCATCGGGAACATCAGGTTCAGGCCTTTTGGTGGAATCGGCTGGGTGAACCACTTGTCGTAGATCTTGTTGATCTCGCCCGATTTGTAGGTCGCAACGATGGCGTCATCGACGGCTTTCTTGAACGCAGGGTCTTCCTTGCGAACCATGCAACCGTAGATTTCGTAGGACTGTGGCGTGCCGGTAACGGCCCAGTCGGTCGGCTTCTTGGCCTTGGCCATTTCGCCTGCGAGCAGGGCGTCGTCCATCATGAAGGCAACGGCGCGGCCCGATTCCAGCATCTGGAACGACTCGCCGTGGTCCTTGGCCGAAATCACGTTCATGCCCATCTGCTTGTCGGCGTTCATCGCCTTGAGGATGCGCTCGGAGGTGGTGCCCGCCGTGGTCACGACGTTCTTGCCTTTGAGGTCGTCAAAGTCTTTGTAGGACGAATCAGCCTTGCTCAGCAGACGGGTGCCGATTTCGAAGATGCCGACGGAGAAGTCGACTTGCTGCGCGCGCTCGGCATTGTTGGTCGTCGAACCGCATTCAACGTCGACGGTGCCGTTCTGCACCAGCGGGATACGGGTCTGGGAAGTGACCAGGTTGTACTTGACCTTCAGGTCGGGCATGTCCAGGTCTTTCTTGATCGCTTCAACGATCTTCAGCTGGATGTCAGCGGAGTAGCCCACTGGCACGCCGGAAGCGTCAGCGATGTAGGAAAAAGGAATGGAGGAGTCGCGGTGACCGAGTGTGATGGTGCCCGACTCTTTGATTTTCTTCAGAGTGCCGTTGAGTTCGGCGGCGAAAACAGGTGTGGTGATCAAAGCGGCAGCAATGGCTGCGCCCAGGATGTGGGGAACGATGCGCATCTGGTTTTCCTCGACATTGTTTTTTTTATTGGGCCGGTGTTGGACGGCCCTATCGTTTCAGAGCGCTTCAACGGCGGCCCAGTCAGGCGACACGCTACATCGAAGCAATCGTGCAAGAGTGTAGAGCATGAGTCATGCCAGAGATGTGATCGACGCTAAGCATATGAAAGTGCTGGGTATTTAAAGAGGAGGGATGAGCGAGGAGCGGTTCGGCCGTCCGGGATTCCGAATCGGGAGGGGGAGGGTGTTCGGGAATCCGAATGATATTGCGGCTTGAGTCACCTGTAGGAGCGCGCTTGCCCGCGAAGGCGTCGTGCCAGTCAACGTCTCCATCAACTGACCCAATGCCATCGCGGGCAAGCGCGCTCCTACAGGAGGTCAGTGCACCCCAATCAGGCTGTGAGGGGCGCGGTGACGACCATCAGGTCGATGGGGTTAATGCTGCCCGCCACTTTATCCAGGTACGCCTGGACCTTCAGTTGCTCTTCCTGAGTGGTGAACAAGCCAAGCTTGGTCCGGCGCCACAGGATATCGTCGGCCTTGGTCGCCCATTCCTCGCTGCACAGGTAATCCACCTCGCGGCTGTACAGGCCACCGCCCAAGTGCTCGCCCATTTCGTTCAGAACCTGGACGCCCTCGACGATGCGCCAGCTGCGTGAGCCATACGTAATGGCCCAACGCTTGGCGATTGCTGCCGGCAGCCAAGTGCAACGCTGTTGCAGTTCGGCGGCCAATGCATCGGGAGTGGTCATGCTTTCACCGCCTGGCAGGCTGGCTTTTGCGGTCCAGCTTGGCTTCATCTGCGGGAAAAACGGCGCAAGTTGCTGCATGGCCGATTCCGCCAATTTGCGGTAGGTCGTCAGCTTGCCGCCGAACACGGAAAGGATCGGCGCCTCTTGGGCACTGCCCGACAGCGACAGGGTGTAGTCACGGGTGATCGCCGACGGGTTGTCCGACTCGTCGTTGCACAGCGGACGCACGCCTGACCACGTGCTCAGAATGTCGGCGCGGCTGAGTTGCTTCTTGAAGTGATCGTTGACGATCTTCAGCAGGTAATCGGTCTCGCCTTCGGTGATCGCGACCTTGCCCGGGTCGTCAGAATATTCGCGGTCGGTGGTACCGATGATGGTGAAGCGTTCCAGGTACGGAATGGCAAACACGATGCGCTGATCTTCGTTCTGAAGAATGAACGCGTTTTCGCCTTCGTACAGTTTTGGCACGATCAAGTGGCTGCCCTGAATCAGGCGAATGCCGTACTGCGATTCGAGCTTCAAGTCCTCACGAATGAACTTGGCGACCCATGGACCGGCCGCGTTAACCAGCGCTTTGGCGCGAATGGAAAACAGGCTGCCGTCCGCGCGCTCCATGTTCATGTGCCACACACCGCCGCTGCGACGGGCGCCCAGGCAGCGGGTCTGCGTGTGAATGTGCGCGCCTTTTTCACGGGCGGCCATGGCGTTCAGGACGACCAGGCGTGCATCGTCAACCCAGCAATCGGAGTATTCAAAGCCCTTGGTGATCGAACTGTTCAGCGGGCTGTTGGCGCCGAAGCGAATGGTCTTCGACGCTGCCAGCTTCTCGCGCTTGCCAAGGTGGTCATACAGGAACAGCCCAGCACGGATCATCCATGCGGGGCGCAGGTGCGGGCGGTGAGGCAACACGAAACGCATCGGCTTGACGATATGCGGCGCTTTTTCCAGCAGCACTTCGCGTTCGGCCAGGGCTTCGCGCACCAGACGGAATTCGTAGTGCTCCAGATAACGCAGGCCACCGTGAATCAGCTTGCTGCTGGCTGACGAGGTGTGGCTGGCGAGGTCGTCCTTCTCGCAGAGAAAGACCGAAAGGCCCCGGCCCGATGCGTCTGCCGCGATGCCAACACCATTGATGCCACCACCGATCACGGCAACGTCATAGACCTCGGAAAGGGGTGGGGTGGGCAAACTGGACTGGGCCATCGGGGCCTCCTGAGTGTTCGATCGCGTTCGAATGTTGCGCCACAGAGCGGGCGAATTCGAACATTTATGTTCATTTCCGAAAATAGTAGCGCAATAAGGCGAACACAGCCACTCAGTATTCATTGAAAATACTGATGGGAGAGAGGGGAAAGGAACAAAAGCGAACATCGGAAGTGAAGCGAGCGCTGGAATCGCGCTCGCCCCTGGATCGGGGGTTACACCACTTCCAGCCGAATCTTGTTCTGCGTCAGCAGTTGCGCCAGCGCGGGCACCGGCGTCTGGTCCGTCACCAGGCAATCGATCAGGGTGATCGGTCCCAGTCGAACCATCGCGTTTCGGCCGAACTTGCTGGAGTCCGCGGCCAGGATCACCTGACGCGCGTTGGCGATGATCGCCTGGGAAACGCGCACTTCCTGATAATCGAAATCCAGCAGGCTGCCGTCCTCGTCGATACCACTGATGCCGACCAGGGCGAAATCGACCTTGAACTGCGTGATGAAATCCACGCTCGCCTGACCGACCACGCCACCGTCCCGACGCACATTGCCGCCCGCCAGCAGCACTTCGAAGTCGTCCTTGCCGCTGAGAATCGACGCGACATGCAGGTTGTTGGTAATGATCTTCAAGTGGTTGTGGTTGAGCAGCGCGCGGGCGATGGATTCGGTGGTAGTGCCGATGTTGATGAACAGCGACGCATGATCGGGGATCTGCGCGGCAATGGCCTCGGCGATGCGTTGCTTCTCATCGCGCATCTGATCGGCACGCATGGCGTAGGCCGTGTTTTCAATGCTGGAGTCGTAGGCCGCGCCACCGTGGTAGCGACGCAGGAGGTTCATTTCCGCGAGCTGATTGATGTCACGGCGGATGGTTTGCGGGGTCACGACGAACAGCTGCGCCATTTCCTCGATGCTGACGTAGCCGCGCTCACGGACCAGCTCGAGGATCTGCTGTTGACGGGGTGGCAGATTCATTTTTTATCCTTCGGGCACGGGCGCCCATGATGCCGCAGGCAGCCATGGCCTGTCAGCCGGAAAAAATGCCTCTGCCGCTCCTTTCAGAACCGTGCTTATTCGACCTCTTCGTGGGGTTCCCAGTCGCGCGTACGGTCCACCGCCTTGCGCCAGCCGGCGTAGAGTTTTTCCTTCTCCGCGTCATCGCATTGCGGCTCGAACTTGCGCTCGATGACCGCTTTGCCCTTCAGCTCGTCCAGCCCGCTCCAGAAACCGATCGCCAGACCGGCCAGATACGCTGCGCCCAGTGCGGTGGTTTCGCGCATTTTCGGGCGCTCCACCGGCGTGCCAAGAATGTCGGCCTGGAACTGCATGAGGAAGTTGTTGGCCACTGCGCCGCCGTCAACGCGAAGGGCCTTGAGCGGCTCGCCGGCGTCCTGTTGCATGGCGTCGAGCACGTCGCGGGTCTGGTAGGCGATGGACTCCAGCGCCGCACGGATGATGTGGTCGACCTTCACGCCACGGGTCAGGCCGAACAGCGCGCCCCGTGCATAAGGGTCCCAATAGGGCGCGCCCAGACCGGTGAACGCAGGCACCAGATAGACGCCATTGCTGTTTTTCACCTTGGTGGCGAAGTATTCGGTGTCCATGGAGTCGTTGACGATTTTCAGCTCGTCGCGCAGCCACTGCACGGTGGAACCGCCGTTGAACACCGCGCCCTCCAGCGCATAGGCCACTTCGCCCCGTGGACCGCAGCCAATAGTGGTGAGCATGCCGTGGCTGGATTTGACGGCCTTCTTGCCCGTGTTCATCAACAGGAAGCAACCCGTGCCGTAGGTGTTCTTCGCCTGACCCGGCTCGACGCACATCTGGCCGAACAACGCCGATTGCTGATCGCCGGCGATCCCGGCAATGGGAATGCCGCTTTTGCTGTGGCCATAGACTTCGGACGACGACTTGACCTCCGGCAACATTTCCCGGGGCACGTCGAGTACATCGAGCATGCGCTGATCCCATTCCAGCGTATGGACGTTGAACATCATCGTGCGCGAGGCGTTGGTGTAGTCGGTGACGTGCACCTTGCCGCCGGTAAATTTCCAGATCAGCCAGCTATCGACGGTGCCGAACAGCAGCTCGCCACGGCGGGCGCGCTCGCGGCTGCCTTCAACGTGGTCAAGAATCCACTTCAGTTTGCTGCCGGAAAAGTACGGGTCGATGACCAGACCGGTGGTGTCCCGGATGTAGTCTTCCAGACCGTCACGCTTGAGTTGCTGGCAGATCTCGGTGCTGCGGCGGCACTGCCAGACCACAGCGTTGTAGATCGGCCGGCCGGTGTCCTTTTCCCAGACCACTGTGGTTTCACGCTGGTTGGTGATACCGATCGCCGCGATCTGGTTGTGATGCAGGTTGGCTTGGGCGAGCACCTTGGTCATGCACGCGGTCTGGGTCGCGAAGATCTCCATCGGATCGTGCTCGACCCAGCCAGGCTGGGGATAGTGCTGAACGAACTCACTCTGGGCGCTGCTGACCACGTTGGCGTCGCGGTCAAAAATGATGGCGCGGGAGCTGGTGGTGCCTTGATCCAGAGCGATGATGTAATTCTTATTTTCGGTGTCGGTCATGGTGAATGCCTGGTGATGTAGCGAGTTTCCGGAAACGGCCGTCCGTTTTTTTGCCTGTGCGAGGTGCCTTTGCGCACTGAATACCGGGATGGCGTCAAGGAAGCAAGCGGGATATTCGTATTCGAAAAAATATAGACGTAAACGAACCTTGTCAAAGGTCGAAAGCGAACGTTACCGATGAATGTTCCAAGACGCCGATATTAGTGGATAAGTCCTTCTCGAATGCAGGCATTTCGATAACCGATGGCCTAAAGTATCGTCAGCAAAAGAGAAAGTATCTGGCTGTCTGGAGTGCTGCATGACCCCTGCATTGGATTTACTGAAAAAGGTTCGCGCCGAACATCGCGTCCACAGTTATGAGCACGATCCCAAAGCCGCTTCGTATGGCCTGGAAGCGGCAGAGAAGCTCGATCTGGCCCCCGCCCAGGTGTTCAAGACGCTGCTCGCCAGCACCGAGAAAGGCGAGCTGCTGGTGGCCGTTGTCCCCGTCGTCGGCTCGCTGGACCTGAAAGCCCTGGCCCATGCCGCAGGCGCGAAGAAGGCCGAAATGGCTGATCCGGGTGCCGCCCAACGTGCCACCGGCTATTTACTGGGCGGGATCAGCCCGCTTGGGCAGAAGAAAAGGCTGCGCACCTTCATCGATGAGTCCGCTCAACCGTTCGCGACGATTTTTGTCAGCGCAGGTCGGCGCGGGCTTGAAGTCGAGCTGCCCGCCGCTGTACTTGCACAACACACCGGTGCGACCTTTGCCCGGATCGGCCGGGAATGATTCGCCGGGTTCGTCAGAAATGCCTGACCCTTTCAAGCGGTGAAACTGGCCGCAGACCCGCAGCGCCCGAACCGGGTTGCCGCGTCCATTCACTCGGGGATGCCTTCCATGCAGCTTGAATTCCACCAGGTCGATGCCTTCACCGACCGCCCGTTCTCAGGCAACCCGGCCATGGTCTACCGCCTTGACGCCTGGCTTTCCGATCAATTGATGCAGCAAATTGCTTCGGAGCACAATTTGTCGGAGACCGCCTTTCTGGTCCGTGAGGCCCCGGGCTGGCACATACGCTGGTTCACCCCGACCCATGAAGTGCCGTTGTGCGGTCATGCGACCCTCGCCAGCGCCTTTGTGCTGTTCGAGAAGTACGGCGAGAAGGCCGAGGTCATTCACTTCATCGGCAAATCCGGGCCGTTGAGTGTGAGCCGTGAGAGCAATCGGCTGGTTCTGGACTTTCCGTCGATGCCCCCCGCCGAGCAGGGTGTGACGGTGGAAATCGAGCGTGCTCTCGGGACTGCCGTCGTCGACGTGCTGAGTGCGGCGGAATTGCTCGTGGTGCTGGAGTCCGAGCAGGCTGTTCGCGATTGCAAACCCGACTTTGCCGCCATCGCGCGGTTGCCGTGGCCTGGGGTGATCGTCACCGCCAAGGGGGACGGCGAGCGCTACGATTTTGTCTCGCGCTACTTCGCGCCGGGCATCGGCATCAATGAAGACCCGGTCACGGGCTCGACGCACTGCAGCCTGATTCCCTACTGGTCGGCCCGTCTGAACAAATTCAGCCTGACCGGTTATCAGGCGTCGGCGCGGGGAGGGGAGCTGTTCTGCCGGCTGGAGGGTGAACGCGTGAAGATTGGCGGCCACGCGACGCTGGTTGCCAGCGGCGCGTTGATACTCGGCTAGTTGATACGAGGCTGAAAGTGCCTGATCGAGAATGACAGGCCTTCAGACCGTCACGTCCCGATGCACCGGAACGCTCCGATGCACCGGCACACTGCCCGAGGCTGGAAAGAGCACCAGATGCTCGGCTGACACGTTGAAGCCGACCTGATCCCCGGCGCGTAGATCCACATGGCTGGGGAATAACGCTTCGAGGTGCGTGCCGGTCGGTAGCTGCAAACGATACAACGTAGCCGCGCCCTGGAACGTCAGCCCCGCAACGCGGGCCTTGATCGGGCTGTCGGGCGCATAAACGATGTCGTCAGGGCGCAGCAGCACATCCATCGGGGTGCCGCGCGCGCCGGCGTAGCCACGGTTACCTCGCAGCACACCCAATTCGGTCTGCACCGATTCGGCATCGATCATTGTCCCGCGAATGAAATAACCCTGACCGACGAAACTGGCGACATAAGGCGTCGCCGGCTCGTGATAGAGGTTGTAGGGCGTGTCCCACTGCTCCAGCCGACCGTCCTTGAACACGCCGACGTGATCGCTCACGGCAAAGGCTTCTTCCTGGTCGTGGGTCACCAGAATCGCGCTGGTCCCACGGGCTTTGAGAATGTCGCGCACCTCGTGGCTCAGGCGCCGACGCAACTCGCCATCCAGATTTGAAAACGGCTCATCCAGCAGCAACAACTGCGGCTCCGGCGCGAGCGCGCGGGCCAGCGCCACCCGTTGCTGCTGCCCACCGGAAAGCTCATGGGGATGACGCGTGCCCAGCGCGCCGAGATTGACCAGCTCCAGCATTTCCTGAACCACCTGCTTCTGGCGCGGGTGATTGCGGATGCCGAAGGCGATGTTGTCGGCGACGGTGAGATGCGGAAACAGGGCGTAGTCCTGAAACACCATGCCGATCCGGCGCTTCTCCGGTGCCAGGGTAAACCCGGCCCGGGAAATGACCTCGCCCGCCAGCCTGATCTCGCCTTCATGGACCGGCTCGAAACCGGCGATGGCGCGCAGGGTGGTGGTCTTGCCGCAGCCGGACGAACCCAGCAGGCACCCGATGTCACCGGCATTCAAGTGCAGATTGAGGTTCTGCACCACCCGTTGGTCCTGATAACCGCAGGCGAGGTTATGCAGGGTCAGCAACAAAGGCTGACTCATGGTGCGGTGAAGGCCGGGGCCACGAGAAATTCGAGCAGGGCTTTCTGCGCGTGCAGCCGGTTCTCCGCCTGATCCCACGCCACCGAACGCGGGTCATCCAGCAGGTCTTCGCTGATCTCTTCACCACGGTGCGCCGGCAGGCAGTGCATGAAAATCACGTCGTCAGCCGCGCGGTCCAGCATTGCACGGGTGACCTGGAAAGGCTTGAACAGGGCCAGACGCTTGGCGGCTTCTTCTTCCTGGCCCATGGACGTCCACACATCGGTGGAGACCAGGTGTGCGCCTTTTACCGCTTCGTGGGGATCACGGATCAGGGTCACGCGATCGCCCGCCATGGCCAGGTAGTGCGCGCTGGGTTCGTAGCCTTCCGGACAGGCGACACGCAGCTGAAAGTCGAACTGAATCGCTGCTTCTATATAGCTGTTGCACATGTTGTTGCCATCGCCGATCCACGCCACGGTCTTGCCCTGAATGGAGCCACGGTGTTCGAGGAACGTCTGCATGTCGGCCAGCAACTGGCACGGATGAAGGTCATCGGACAGGCCGTTGATCACCGGCACGCGGGAATGGGCAGCGAATTCGGTGAGGTTGCTGTGGGCGAAGGTCCGGATCATCACGGCATCGACCATCCGCGACATGACCCGCGCGCCGTCGGCAATCGGCTCGCCACGCCCGAGTTGAGTGTCTCGAGGGGACAGGAAGATGGCCTGCCCGCCCAGCTGGATCATCCCGGCCTCGAACGAAACTCGCGTCCGGGTGGATGATTTTTCGAAGATCATCGCCAGGATGCGGCCCTTCAATGGCTCGAAGAGTACACCTCGATTTCGCAGGTCCTTCAGCTCAACGCCGCGACGAATCACCCCGACCAGCTCAGCGGGGGTGTAGTCCATCATCGAGAGAAAGTGCCTTGCGCTCATCATTAACTACCTTGTCTGCAACAGACCGCAGATCCTCAAAGCCGGGTTTTTTCGGAAAAACGGGCGAGACCTGCGGCGAAAGCCGCACGGGGCGACGAATAGGGAAGGCGCGAGGGTATAAGAAAATGTCGCCTGATGCCAAGGCCCGCCGTGACGGAAAATCGTCGTCGGACGTTCGGTAGCCTGAAAGCGCCGTTCGCAGGACGCTTTTCATGTAACGAAGTGCTACAGTCACGATTCTGCGCAGGCCATTCGCCACCGCAGTAGTCCTGATCGGACAGGTCGCTTGTAACTCTCTTTGGCGTCGCCGCGATTACTGCCCGATTCGTAACAGTCGCAAACCACTGTGCAGCCTTATGCGACATGCTTCACGCCGCGGAAACCCGGACGTTTCCTAAACCATCGGCGTGGGTTATAAAGGCCGCTTATGTCCTCCAAAAGAGGTGGGGAATGGATTCAAAAGAGCAACAACTGACGGAACTGCTCGGGCTGACGGCTCGAACCCTTACGCACCTCACGGCGTCCATGACGTCGATGTCGTTCGAACTGATGCGCAGCGAAGACGAGGTCACACGTTCTGCGGGACGCCGGATGATCGATCGCATGGCGACCATTAGTGCCGGACTTGACGAGCACTGGCGGCTGATCGGCGAACTCACCGGCATCCAGGTGTCTCAGGAGCAAATCGAAACCGTTCATGAGGTGCAGATGCAGCGCAAGGTGGTTACGCCCATCGGTGGTGCCGCTTCCTGAGTGACGTTTCTTCATCGGGTGAGCTATCGGCTCGCCTGATGCTGCCCGATTCACGGCGCTGACATTTCTGGCGCATCGCCCTTACAGGTCCCATAGTTTT
Source organism: Pseudomonas sp. NPDC078416 (assembly GCF_050268485.1). Lineage (NCBI taxonomy): Bacteria > Pseudomonadati > Pseudomonadota > Gammaproteobacteria > Pseudomonadales > Pseudomonadaceae > Pseudomonas > Pseudomonas sp. NPDC078416. Next base: position 228,540 of record NZ_JBNNGV010000004.1, read on the forward strand.
GTATCCGCGATCGGCCTGATCGCCCTATAAAAACTCGAGACTGGCGATGACCAAGACTCTCCACCACCGTGCCTGCCACCTGTGCGAGGCGATCTGCGGCCTCACCCTCGAAACCACCCTGCAGGAGGACGCTACCACCCTCATCACCTCGATCAAGGGTGATGCGCAGGACACGTTCAGTCGCGGGCACATCTGCCCCAAAGCCGTCGCGCTGCAGGACATCCAGAATGACCCCGATCGCCTCCGGCAGCCCATGCAGCGCATTGGCAATGACTGGCAGCCGATCGAGTGGCAGGCCGCGTTTGAGCTGATTGCCGAGCGCCTTGCCGGGATTCAGGAGCGTCATGGTCAGAACGCAGTGGCGGTGTACCAGGGCAACCCCAGCGTGCACAACTATGGGCTGATGACCCACAGCAACTATTTTCTCGGGCTGCTGAAAACCCGTAACCGCTATTCCGCAACCTCCGTGGACCAGTTGCCTCATCACCTGACCAGTCATTTGATGTACGGCCACGGCCTGCTGCTGCCCATTGCCGACATTGAACACACCGATTTCATGCTCATCCTCGGCGGTAATCCGCTGGCGTCCAACGGCAGCATCATGACCGTGCCCGACGTCGAGAAGCGTCTGAAAGCGATCCAGGCCCGTGGCGGCAAAGTCGTTGTGGTCGATCCGCGCCGCAGTGAAACCGCTGCTATAGCCGATCAGCACCTCTTCATCCGTCCGGGCGGCGACGCGGCGTTTCTGTTTGGCCTGCTGCACACCCTGTTTGCCGAAGGCCTGACCCGAGAAAGCCATCTTGCCGTTGATGGTCTTGAAGACGTCCGCGCCGCTGTCAGCGAGATGAACGCCGACGCCATGAGTCCTCGATGCGGCGTGCCCGCCGAGCAGATCAGGCAGCTCGCGCGGGACTTCGCCGCTGCCAAAAGCGGCGTTTGTTACGGGCGCATGGGCATTTCCACTCAAGCGTTCGGCACGCTGTGCCACTGGCTGGTGCAACTGATCAATCTGGTCACCGGCAATCTTGACCGTGCAGGCGGTGCGCTGTGCACCGAACCCGCGCTGGACTTGGTGGCGTCGACCTCCGGCGGCAGCTTCAATCGCTGGCAGAGTCGCGTCTCGCAACTGCCGGAGTACGGCGGCGAGCTGCCGGTTTCTGCGCTGGCCGAGGAAATGCTGACCCCGGGGGAAGGGCAGATCAAGGCGCTGATTACGGTCGCGGGCAACCCGGTGTTGTCGACGCCCAACGGCCGTCAGCTCGACACCGCGCTTGAAGGGCTGGAGTTCATGGTCAGCGTCGATTTGTACATCAACGAAACCACGCGGCACGCAGACCTGATCCTGCCGTCGACCTCCGCGCTGGAAAACGATCACTACGACACCACGTTCAACATGTTCGCCGTGCGCAATGTCACCCGGTTCAACCGCGCAATCCTCGCCAAGCCCGAGGGCGCATTGCACGACTGGGAAATCTTCGTCGGCCTCGCCCAGGCCTTCGCGCTGAAAACCGGCCGCGAGCTAAAACCGACGATGCCGCCGGCGCAGATGGTCGATCGCGGTTTGCGCGCAGGGCTCTATGGCGATGCGTCCCCGCTGAAGTTGTCGCTGGAGACACTGGCGCACTATCCCCATGGTCTGGACCTCGGCCCGCTCAAACCCAATCTCGCCGCGCGCCTTAAAACCGTGAACCAGCGCGTGCAGGCCGCGCCGCCATTGATTCTTGCTGACCTTGCGCGTTTCGCCGAGGAGCCTGCGCCCCAGGCCGATGGCCTGATGCTGATCGGCCGGCGCCATGTGCGCAGTAATAATTCCTGGATGCACAATTACCACCGGCTGGTGAAAGGCAAGCCGCGGCATCAGTTGCTGATGCACCCCGATGACTTGCTCAGCCGGGGGTTGATGGACGGTCAGCGGGTCAGGGTCAGCTCGCGGGTCGGCGTAATCGAGGTTGAAGTGATGGGCAGCGCCGACATGATGCGCGGTGTCGTCAGCCTGCCCCATGGCTGGGGCCACGGCCGTCCGGGCGTAAAAATGGACATCGCGACGGCCCAGCCAGGCGAAAGCGCCAATGACTTGACTGACGAGCGGGCACTGGACGGGATTTCCGGTAACGCCGTGTTGAATGGGGTGCCGGTCACTGTCGCGGCGGCATGATGGCCATCATCTTCATCACAGTGATCAAGGCCAAGACCGAGCGTTATGCTCGGGAATCGTTTAGAATGCGCCACCGTGTCGACACATACAGTCGTAAAGTTTAGCCGAGGTGCTCCATGGATATTATCGAAACGATCAAAGACCAGATTGCCAGCAACACCGTTCTGCTTTACATGAAAGGCGCTCCGAATGCCCCTCAGTGCGGCTTCTCGGCCAAGGCTTCTCAGGCACTGATGGCGTGTGGCGAAAAGTTCGCGTACGTCGATATCCTGCAGAACCCGGAAATCCGCGCCAACCTGCCGAAATACGCCAACTGGCCAACCTTTCCGCAGCTGTGGGTCGGTGGTGAGCTGGTCGGCGGTAGCGACATCATCACTGAAATGCAGGCTGACGGTTCGCTGCAGGAACTGGTAAAAGCCGCTGTTGCGAAAAACGCTACTGCCTGATTTCGGCAGTCGTAAAAAAGCCCTGCTCTCTGCCGAGAAGCGGGGCTTTTTATTGGGCGCCGTTATTAGACGATGGTGGGGACCGGAATCAGTCCTCTTCGCCCATCTGAGACTGCAGGTAGTTCTCGATGCCGACCTTGTCGATCAGCCCCAGCTGGGTTTCCAGCCAGTCGATGTGCTCTTCTTCCGATTCCAGAATGTCTTCCAGCATTTCGCGGCTGCCGAAGTCGCCGACGGTTTCGCAGTGCGCGATGGCGGCTTTCAAATCGGCGTGGCCTTTGCGCTCGATGCGCAGGTCACACTCAAGCATTTCCTTGGTGTGTTCGCCGATCAGGATCTTGCCCAGGTCCTGCAGGTTCGGCAGGCCTTCCAGGAACAGGATGCGCTTGATCAGTTTGTCAGCGTGTTTCATCTCGTCGATGGATTCGTGGTACTCGTGTTTGCCCAACTTGTTCAGGCCCCAGTCTTCGTACATGCGCGCATGCAGGAAGTACTGATTGATCGCGACCAGCTCGTTACCGAGGATCTTGTTGAGATGCTGGATGACTGTGATGTCGCCTTTCATGATCGGGTCCTGTCGAAGATATAGGTAATACAGGCGGCAAGTCTGAGCCCCCTCTATAACTCTGTCAAACCTAAGTTATTGAATAATAAGTGAAAATAAATAGGAATAAGAATGTTTGTGTTCCGCATCTTGTGGCTAAGCGATTGAATTAAAGGCATAAAAAAACCGGACAGTGTCCGGTTTTGTTTGAAAGCGGTGATTCAGGCAGCTGAAAATTCTGCGGGATAGGCGAGGGCGGCGTGACTGGTCTGGAGCTCGGTCAGGGTTTCACGCACCACTTCCTTCGCGAGGCAGGCACATTTCCCGCACTTGCTGGCGACACCCAGGGTTTCGCGGACGTCACGATAGCTGCAGCATCCTTCCATGATTGCTTCACGGATTTGTCCGTCGGTAACACCTTGGCAGAGGCAGACATACATATAAGAAACCGTCGCTGAGTGATTGGCTCAATGCGAGAGATACTAATGTTAATGAGAATGCTTGTCAAAACTACTCAGGCCTCTTTGTGTGGCTACCGATGAGTGGTCAGCTGCGGCAGTGAGGAGTTCTGCCTAACGGCAGAACTGTTTCGCCTTCGGCGAGTTACTTGGAAAAGCACCCCAAGTAACCAAGGGTGCCTGCTCCTGGTTTGGCCCTTCCTTCGTCAGGGTTCCTTCACTCCGGTCTCGCTCCGTGGGCCCGCGCCGAACGGACATCCATGTCCTGACGGCGCTCTCGCCGCATCCATGCGGCTCGGCCCACTGCGCGAGACCTGCGTTCAGCCTGCACCCAAGTCGCGTTTGGCGGTGACTGGGGTTTTTGCGTAGGAAGATCAAAAGCGCGTTTAAGCAGATCAAAAGCTTCCCGGCTGAAGCCGGTCCCACGGGTTGTACGCGACGTGCTTTTTAGTGGGACCGGCTTTAGCCGGGAAGGGGCCAGTCGGGGCGCCGACGGAGTTTGAGCCGATCACTGCCTGCCGATCCTCACCCCCATAAAAAAACCGGCCACATGGGCCGGTTCTTGTATCGCGCAGCAAAGTCGACTCAGTTGTCGAAGTCGTGCCAGCCGCCCATTTCTTTCCAGCGGTTGACGATGCCGCAGAACAGCTCGGCAGTCTTCTCGGTGTCGTAACGGGCCGAATGGGCTTCGCGACCGTCGAAATCGATGTCCGCCGACTGGCAGGCTTTCGCCAGAACAGTCTGACCGTACGCCAGGCCCGCCAGCGTCGCGGTGTCGAAGCTGGAGAACGGGTGGAACGGATTGCGCTTCATGTCCAGCCGCGCAACCGCTGCGTTGAGGAAGCCCAGGTCGAAGCTGGCATTGTGGCCCACCAGAATCGCGCGTTTGCAGCCGTTGGCTTTCAGCGCCTTGCGGATGCCGCGGAAGATGTCCGTCAGCGCCGTTTCTTCGCTCACGGCCATGCGCAGCGGGTGATCCAGCTTGATGCCGGTGAACTCCAGCGCCGCGGCTTCAACGTTGGCGCCTTCGAAGGGTTCAACGCGGAAGAAATAGGTGTGGTCCGGAAAGACAAAGCCTTTCTCGTCCATGCCAATCGTCGTGGCCGCGATTTCCAGCAACGCATCAGTGGCGCAATTGAAGCCGCCTGTTTCTACGTCAACAACAACGGGCAGGTAGCCGCGAAAACGGGCAGCCATCGGGTGCCGGGATCCTGTACCGCCACCGGAACCTTCTTGCTCGTCTTCGTAATGTTCTTCACTCACGCGTGTTCCTCCAGCAGGCGCCAGCGCAGTTTTTCACCGGCGCGCAGCGGGATAACAGAAAGCTCGCCAAACGGCAGGCTGGCGGGGGCCGTCCACTCGTCACGAACCAGGGTAATGGTGTCGGTGTTGGTCGGCAGGCCGTAGAACGCCGGGCCGTGCAGACTGGCGAAACCTTCCAGCTTGTCCAGCGCATTGCGTGATTCGAACGCCTCGGCGTACAGCTCGATGGCGGCGAATGCGGTGTAACAGCCGGCACAACCGCAGGCCGCTTCTTTGGCGTGCTGCGCGTGGGGCGCGGAGTCCGTGCCGAGGAAGAACTTGCTGCTGCCGCTGGTGGCGGCATCGAGCAGGGCAACCTGATGGGTATTGCGCTTGAGAATCGGCAGGCAATAGAAGTGAGGGCGAATGCCGCCCACCAGCATGTGGTTGCGGTTGTACAGCAGGTGGTGAGCCGTGATGGTCGCGCCCACATTGGCCGATGCTTCATTGACGAACTGCACGGCGTCGGCGGTGGTGATGTGTTCGAACACCACTTTCAACGTCGGAAAACGCTCGACGACGCGGCGCATGTGCTCGTCGATGAAAATCTTTTCGCGGTCGAACACGTCGATGTCGCCGCGGGTCACTTCGCCGTGGATCAGCAGCGGCAGGCCTGCTTCAGCCATCGCCTCGAGCACCGGGAAGATCTTGTCGACACTGGTCACACCGGAATCGGAATTGGTCGTCGCGCCCGCCGGGTACAACTTGGCGGCGTACACGAAGCCACTGGCCTTGGCGGCGCGAATCTCTTCGGGCTGCGTCAGGTCGGTGAGGTAAAGCACCATCAGAGGCTCGAATCGGCTGCCTTGAGGGCGCGCAGCGAGGATGCGCTGACGATAGGCGTCCGCTTGCTCCGCGTTGCGTACCGGGGGCACGAGGTTCGGCATGATGATCGCGCGGCCAAAAGTGCGCGCTACGTCGGCGACGGTGTGGGGCAGAACAGCGCCATCTCGAAGATGGATATGCCAGTCGTCGGGGCGCAGGAGGGTCAGGCGTTCGGACATTGGGGATTCCAGGCGGGTCAAACTCGCTGGGAATGCTACCGGAAAAGACTCCTCCAGGCACTCGCTATCAAGTTTTGCGGGAAGTTACCGATAGCCACGTGTAAGTCATAAATCTTGTTACACGTGAATTTAGTGGAGCCTCCCGTGCGCCAGCGATATTTAGCCCTGCTCAGCGCGTTTGCCAGTCTGCCGGCCATGGCGCTCACCTTCCAGACCCGTCTGGAGAATATTGAGTGGAAGGTGGAAGGCGATCAGTTCGAGTGCAGGCTGACGCAGCCGATCACCGATTTCGGTGCCGGCGAGTTCGTGCGCCGCGCGGGTGAGCAGCCGACGTTTCGCTTGAAAGCAAATGGCTACAGCCTGGCGTCCGGTTCGGCCATGTTGATTGCCGCTGCAGCGCCGTGGCAGCCGGGTCGCAGTGACCTCAATCTTGGCGCCGTTAAAGTCAACAGCGGTGAGACTCCTTTCAATACCAATCAGGCCCAGGCGACGCGTCTGATTGCGGGCCTGATGGAGGGGCGCAGCCCGGTGATTCGTCATTCTCTGCGTGATGGCGGCGGCGCGATGGAAGTCCGTCTGCTGCCGGTCAAATTCAGCAAGGCCTACGGCGAGTTTCAAGTGTGTACGGCGAAGCTCTTGCCGATGAATTTCGAGCAAGTGCGGCAGTCCGAGATCGGCTTCCCTGGCGGCGGTATCGAGCTGGACGCTACGGCCAAACGCAAGCTGGACACCGTGCTGGCTTATATGAAGGCCGATCCGACGGTCAATCACGTCGAGCTTGACGGTCACTCCGACAACAGCGGCAACCGGTTGACCAACCGCGATCTGTCGCGGCGTCGGGCGCTGTCGGTCATGGACTACCTCAAGGCCCAGGGCATCCCGGAGGAACAGATCACCCTGCGCTTCCACGGCGAGCAGTACCCCCTGGCGCCAAACACCAACAATGCCAATCGCGCGCGCAACCGTCGGGTGAACATTCACCTGGAACGTGTGGCGCAGCAAACCCCGGCCGTGCCGCCATCCGCCGCGCCTGCCCCGATGCCTGCTCCATTGCCCGTGCCCGCTGCAACGCCAGCCCCGGGCGCGGCGCCTGTTACAGCGGCAGGTGCGACACCCGCCAAGGCCTCTTGATGATGATCAGGCAGGTCGTCTGACTGACAGAATCTGTCGCTTTGTCGTCAGAAGCTGTCGCGACACTGTAAATTCCCGCGCGTGATCGGTAAACTCGACGGTTTTCCGTACAACGCGTTGGAGTGATGGCATGGCGGACGTAAACAAGGTAGTTCTCGCGTATTCCGGTGGCCTGGATACTTCGGTAATCCTCAAGTGGCTGCAAGATACGTACAACTGCGAGGTGGTGACCTTCACCGCTGACCTGGGTCAGGGCGAAGAAGTCGAGCCAGCACGCGCCAAGGCACAAGCCATGGGCGTCAAAGAAATCTACATCGACGACCTGCGCGAAGAATTCGTGCGTGATTTCGTGTTCCCGATGTTCCGCGCCAACACCGTCTACGAAGGCGAGTACCTGCTGGGTACTTCCATCGCGCGCCCCCTGATTGCCAAACGCCTCATCGAAATCGCCAACGAAACCGGCGCTGACGCCATTTCCCACGGCGCTACCGGCAAAGGCAACGACCAGGTCCGCTTCGAACTGGGCGCCTATGCGCTCAAGCCAGGTGTAAAAGTGATTGCGCCATGGCGCGAGTGGGACTTGCTGTCCCGCGAGAAGCTCATGGACTACGCCGAGAAGCACGCGATTCCGATCGAGCGCCACGGCAAGAAAAAGTCCCCGTACTCGATGGACGCCAACCTGCTGCACATTTCCTATGAAGGCGGCGTGCTTGAAGACACCTGGACCGAGCACGAAGAAGACATGTGGCGGTGGACAGTGTCCCCGGAAAACGCGCCGGACAAGCCGCAGTACCTGGAGCTGACCTACCGCAACGGCGACATCGTGGCGCTGGACGGCGTCGAAATGACCCCGGCCACCGTCCTCGCCACCTTGAACCGCATTGGCGGCGAGCACGGTATCGGTCGTCTGGACATCGTCGAGAACCGCTACGTCGGCATGAAATCCCGCGGCTGCTACGAGACCCCGGGCGGCACGATCATGCTGCGTGCTCACCGCGCGATCGAGTCGATCACCCTGGACCGCGAAGTCGCCCACCTCAAAGACGAGCTGATGCCCAAGTACGCCAGCCTGATCTACACCGGCTACTGGTGGAGCCCTGAGCGTCTTATGCTGCAACAGATGATCGATGCTTCGCAGGCACATGTGAACGGCGTCGTGCGCCTGAAGCTTTATAAGGGCAATGTGATCGTGACCGGTCGCAAGTCCGACGAGTCGCTGTTTGATGCGAACATCGCGACGTTTGAAGAAGACGGCGGCGCCTACAATCAGGCAGATGCGGCGGGCTTCATCAAGCTCAACGCATTGCGCATGCGCATTGCAGCGAACAAGGGCCGCAAGTTGTTCTGATCACTGTCGTGGTTGATGTGCAGCCCTGTTCGGGGCTGCACTCATTACACTTGGCCTCCTCATACCGCCGGCGATTCATTCAACACTCTTCCCGCGCCCGCGCTGGCCGATTTTTGCCCCCGTTTACAGGCGGTAAAAGATGCGCTCGCGCTCTGCGGTATCTGCGGCGTTCATGTCGGCAAATCGCTGTCCTCCCCGGCGATTCTCTTAGCCGTATCCCCCTTCGAAGTTGTTCGAAACTCAAAACGATAGGCTTTGCCGATGTCCCAGATATCGCGCACCCCGACGCCCAGTAGTTGAGCGATTTCGGGAACGGTGTAACCCAGCGCCGAGTAATGCATGGCATGCCCGGCAGTGGCGTCGTCCAGGGTTGCCGGCTCTCTCTGCCGGGACGTGCGTGACCGGCGAACAGGCTGGCAATAACGGATCTTCAGACCGTTCTCGCTGGCCAGGCGCTTGATGTCCTTCTGGTTCATGCGCAGCGAGTATTGCAGCGCGGCGACACCCGCTCCCTTGGCAACAAGCCCCTTGAGAAGATCGACTTTGGTAGACAGCTCCGCTTCCGGATCGGCGTCCCGGATTTGCCGCGACGCTTCGGTCTCCCTCGACTCTCCTTCTGCAATGACATTAATGACGCCGCCCTGGGAAACGTAGCGCTCTACGGCTTCCGCCAGTTTGAGAGGGTCGCTGCTTGCGCCAATGGAGTATTTAATTTTCTTGGTCATGGTAGGTTCCTTTGAACATATCAACTAAACAGCCTGCACTGCCGGGACGTTCACGCTTAAAAGCGTTTAAACACCGAATGGCTTTATTCATGCCGAAGAGTGACCTGCGCACGGACCGCTGGCAAAAGAACCGCCCGTCTTTATATACGCAGTAATCTTATATCGTGATAAGAGCCACTAACTAACAGTGGGTTGAACCATTCGCTCATCAAAAAGTAACGACTGGTAATAGGTTTGGCAAGTGAAAAGCCAAAAAATAAGCAGTTTGTTTTTTAATTTCTTTGGGTGAATTTATTGACGGTAATAATAGTCCGTTAGTTATGTAGTATTTTTCTGGAATGGCGTGAGGGTGCTGGATGTTATGAGCCGAATAGTATTACGTAAAAGGCGGGGCAGCCCTTTATTTTAATAGGGGGTGATGTGAGGCAGTGATTATTGAATCGAGTCGCCCGGTTGGGAGGTGGTTAATCGGCGTTACTTTCTCCTCCGCCCCTGGTCGGGATATCAGGTAAGGGCAGTTGAAAGTTGATCCGGACCATTCAGAAATTTCTGAACGCGCTGTAGGTCCTTTCGAGTATTTAATATGTAATAAAACTCGTCGAGCTCAGATGTGTAGTTTTACCAAGTGTGTGCGGTTACCCGCGCTTCGGACGGCCTGCAATATTTTATGATTTTTGTTTGCTGGCAGCCCGGCGAGATGGGCATATGCTGAAGCCATAACGCACATCGTGAACGGGGTGTAATCCGTTACCCGAGTGCACTGTTTCAGAGAGGAACCCCATTTTTCCCGAACGTCACGGAGAGCCCTCGTTTTCCAGACCTTCAAACAGGTGGGTGGAGCAATCAGGCTTCGAACAGCCTTAGGACAAGGCGAGCTATCAAGCTCCATTCATATAGTCAGAAATGCTTAGCGCGTTCAGGACTCAAAAATTACCACTTGCGGTCTCCGAAATTATGCGGTCACGTACTGAGACTGGATTGAACATCGTTAAAAATAGAGCGGATAGGGCAGGTTTTGTAGGATTTTTCTGTTGGTTGAGTGAGAAAGGTCTTTGCCTGCTGGTCTGCAGGGAGGAGCGCCATGCAAAGCACTAAACGACTAAGCTATTGTGCGGGCTCTGAAAATTCGAACAGCGAAGAATGGACTGCTCATGAATAAAGTGTTGATCGTGGATGATCACCCTGTCATTAGGCTCGCCGTACGCATGTTGATGGAACGCCATGGCTACGAAGTCATTGCCGAGACGGATAACGGCGTGGATGCGTTACAACTGGCGCGCGAGCATCTGCCAGACATTGTCATTCTGGACATCGGTATCCCCAAGCTCGATGGCCTGGAGGTCATCGCCCGATTGTCGGCAATGACCCTGGCCTTCAAAGTGCTGATACTCACGTCCCAGGCGCCGGGGCATTTTTCAATGCGCTGCATGCAGGCGGGGGCGGCGGGTTATGTCTGCAAGCAGCAGGATTTGACCGAATTGCTCAGTGCCATCAAGGCGGTGTTGTCCGGCTACAGTTATTTTCCCAATCAGGCACTCCACACGGTGCGCTCCAGCCTTGGCAATGCCAGTGAGGCGGAGATGGTGGATCGTCTGTCGGGGAGGGAAATGATGGTGTTGCAGCAGTTAGCCCGTGGCAAGACCAACAAGGAGATCGCCGACGGCATGTTCCTGAGCAACAAAACCGTCAGCACGTACAAGACGCGCCTGTTGCTCAAGCTCAATGCGCACTCGCTGGTTGACCTTATCGAACTCGCCCAACGTAACGGTCTCGTTTGATGGCCGACGAATCACGGTGCTTCAAGGCGGCGTTTCCAGCTCATGTATTCTGCCCAAGCCTCTCGAGGGAGAGGCCTTCCGGCAGGGCGTCTCAAGGAGCGGTCAGAAATCGAAATCGTAGTCTGCAAGCTGCCGTTGCAGACGACGCTCTTCCAGCAGGTTATCGATGGTGCGGCGCTTGCTGAGGTTGGCCTTGGTGGTCTCTACCGGCACGGGCGGCACGTCCTCCGGTTCTTCGATCACGAAGTCGTCGTCCACTTCGATGGTGTCTTTTTCATCGCTCATGATTCAGCCTCAGGCGTGAACAGTCGTTGGCGCTCCTTATAGCGACAAACCCCGCGCGGGTAAAAAAGATTTTTTTAATCGATTGAAGCCCCGAGACGCTATCGTTCAATCGTCGGAGGTCTTGGCCTTGTACTCGCACAAGTCCTCGATCCGGCAGCTGCCACACCGAGGTTTGCGCGCAATGCACACGTAACGGCCGTGGAGGATCAGCCAGTGGTGCGCATCCATGAGGTAATCCCTGGGCACGAATTTCATCAGCTTGTTTTCAACTTCTACCACATTCTTCCCGGGCGCGATGCCGGTACGGTTACTCACCCGGAAGATATGCGTGTCGACCGCCATTGCCAGCTGACGGAACGCGGTGTTCAAGACCACGTTCGCGGTCTTGCGGCCCACGCCGGGGAGGGCTTCGAGGGCCTCGCGAGTTTGCGGCACTTCCCCACCGTGCAGTTCAATCAGCAGGCGGCACGTTTCTATCACGTTCCGCGCCTTGCTGTTGTACAGGCCAATGGTCCTGATATGAGCAGACAAACCCTCAACGCCCAACGCGTAGATCGCCTGAGGCGTATTGGCCACCGGGTACAGACGCGCCGTGGCCTTGTTGACGCTGACGTCGGTCGCTTGCGCCGAGAGAATCACGGCGATCAACAGCTCGAACGGCGTGGTGTAGGCCAGTTCCGTTTTGGGATCGGGATTGTCTTCGTGCAAGCGACGAAAGATCTCGAGGCGTTTGGCGGCGTTCATGGGGCGGGGGGTTCCTGAGAAGACGATGCGGCGGGCGCAGGATTCTGCAACTGGGCGAGCGCGCGCTCTGCCTCGTCGAGGCCGCGCTGTAACTGCACCAGTTGTGCGGCTTGTTCGGCAATTGGCGGGTGACCAAAGGCTTTCAGCGACTTCAGCAATTGAGCTCTGCTCATGGCGACCTGGGCGCGTGCCTGTTTCAACGCCGCGTCGCCGCCTGCCGAAGGTGTCGAGCGGATGCGCGCCAGGGCGGCTTGTGCCGGGTCTGGCTGGAGAACGGCAGGCGTGACGGTCCGTGACTGGCGAGCCTGGCGTTCGGTCTGGCGTCGTTGCTCATCGCGCTGCAGGCGGGCCGTGCGCGCGTCAAAGCGTTGCCGTGCCCGACTGCGTTTGACCGCTCTGACTGATCGCTGCATTTCATCCATCGCCCCATCGCCAATGAACGGCACCGAGGTCATCGGCAGCGGCAGCATGTCGATGCAGTCGACCGGACAGGGGGCAACGCACAGGTCACAGCCCGTGCATTCCTCAACGATGACGGTGTGCATCAGCTTGGCGGCGCCCACGATCGCATCCACGGGGCAGGCCTGAATGCATTTGGTGCAACCGATGCACTCGGCCTCGCGAATAAACGCAACTTGCGCTGGCGCGCTGCCTCGTTCGATGTCCAGTTGCAGGACCGGTACATTCAGCAGTCGAGCCAACGCCGCGATGGTCTCGTCGCCACCGGGTGGACACTTGTTGATGGCTTCGCCGCTCGCAATGCCTTCGGCGTAGGGCTGGCAGCCTGGATGGCCGCACTTCCCGCACTGGGTTTGCGGCAGCAGGGCGTCGATGCGCTGAATCAGGCTCATGGTTAGACCAGATCGACGACCCGAGCGGGCCGTCGATAACGTGCAGAATGTTACGGTTCGGTCGGCTTACTTGATGCGCTGACCGGGCTTGGCGCCACTGTCAGGGCTCAGCAGGTAGATCTCTTCACCGCCAGGACCTGCTGCCATCACCATGCCTTCGGAGATGCCAAAGCGCATTTTCCGCGGCTTGAGGTTGGCGATCATCATGGTCAATCGACCCTCCAGCTCCGCCGGGTTCGGGTAGGCGCTCTTGATGCCGGAGAAGACGTTACGCTTCTCGTCGCCGATATCCAGCGTCAGGCGCAGCAGCTTGTCGGCGCCTTCGACGTGTTCGGCTCTTTCGATCAGTGCGACACGCAGGTCAATGGCCGCGAAGGCGTCGAAGTCGATCTCCGGGGAGAGCGGGTCTTTCGTCAGCTCGCCATTGCCCTGCGGGGCCGCGCCTGTGTCGGTGGCGCTGGCGGCCAGGTCTTCTTTCGATGCGTCGGTCATGGCTTCCACTTTGACGGGGTCGATGCGCGTCATCAACGGCTGGAACGGGTTGAGCTGATGATTGCTCAGCAGCGTCTGGTGGTCATCCCAGGTCAGTGGCGCAACGTTAAGGAATTGCTCGGCGTCTGCGGCGAGATTCGGCAGCACGGGCTTGAGGAAGATCACCAACTGACGGAACAGATTGATGCCCAGGGCGCATATCGCCTGGACCTCGTCCTGTTTACCTTCCTGCTTGGCCAGCGACCAGGGCGCCTTTTCGGCGATCCAGGCGTTGGCGCGGTCTGCCAGCGCCATGATTTCGCGCATCGCGCGGGCAAAGTCACGTGCCTCGTAGGCATCGGCAATGCTCGGCGCCGCGGCATGGAATGCGTCGGTCAATTCGGGCTCGGCATTGCCGGCCACCAGCAGACCTGCGTTGCCTTTCTGAATGAATCCCGCGCAACGGCTGGCGATGTTCACCACCTTGCCGATCAGGTCAGAATTGACCTTCTGCACGAAGTCTTCAAGGTTCAGGTCCAGATCGTCTACACCACGGCCCAGCTTGGCCGCGTAGTAGTAACGCAGGTATTCCGGCGACAGGTGCTCAAGGTACGTGCGTGCCTTGATGAAGGTGCCGCGGGACTTCGACATCTTCTGGCCGTTGACGGTCAGGTAGCCGTGAACGTTGATGCCGGTAGGCTTGCGGAATCCCGAACCTTCGAGCATTGCTGGCCAGAACAGCGCATGGAAGTTGACGATGTCTTTGCCGATGAAGTGATAGAGCTCGGTGGTCGAATCCTTGCGCCAGAATGCATCGAAGTCCAGTTCCGGACGGCGCGCGCAGAGGTTCTTGAAGCTCGCCATGTAGCCGATCGGCGCATCGAGCCACACGTAGAAATATTTGCCGGGCTCGTCGGGGATTTCGAAGCCGAAGTACGGTGCATCGCGGGAGATGTCCCACTGCTGCAGGCCGGAATCGAGCCACTCGGCGATTTTGTTCGCGACGGCGTCCTGCAACGTGCCGCTTCGCGTCCAGCTTTTCAGCATGGCGTCGAAGGCCGGCAGGTCGAAGAAGAAATGCTTGGAGTCCCGAAGTACCGGGGTTGCGCCGGAGATCGCCGACTTCGGATCTTTCAGGTCCGTCGGGGCGTAGGTCGCGCCGCACTTTTCGCAGTTGTCACCGTACTGGTCTTCAGTGCCGCATTTCGGGCAGGTGCCTTTGATGAAGCGGTCGGCCAGGAACATTTTCTTTTCCGGGTCGAAATATTGCGTCACGGAGCGCGTGGCGATGTGGCCGGCGTCGCGGAGGCGCTTGTAGATCTCGCTGGACAGCTCGCGGTTCTCTTCGGCGTGGGTCGAATGGAAGTTGTCGAAGTCCACCAGGAAGTCAGCGAAGTCGGCACTGTGCTCGGCCTGCACGTTGGCGATCAACTGCTCGGGCGTGATGCCTTCTTTCTCGGCGCGCAGCATGATGGCCGAGCCATGGGCGTCGTCCGCGCACACATAAATGCACTGGTTGCCGCGGTGCTTTTGAAAGCGCACCCACATGTCGGTCTGAATGTACTCGAGCATGTGGCCAAGGTGAATGGAACCATTGGCATAGGGCAGGGCGCTGGTGACGAGAATCTTGCGTGGCTCGGACATTGGGCTCGGCTACTTGAAGTGAAACGGAGGTCGGCCACTATAAAGGCCTGAGCGTTTTTTTTCATCCCGCGCGGCATGTCGGAATCTGCCGATGTGCGTGAAAGGAAACGTCGTTGCGTTCTTTATCAGGCATACAAGGTAGGATGGCCGCCTGTTTTAGTCAGTCTTTATAGGGAGTCACCCATGAGCGCTGTCAATCGCGCAACGGTGGAAGCCGTCCTTCGCCAGTACACCGATCCTTACTTGAATCAGGACCCGGTCAGCGCCGGGTGTGTCCGCGCCATCGAGATTGAGGGCGACCGCGTGAGTGTCCAGCTGGAACTGGGTTACGCGGCCGCGCTGTTCAAGAACGGCTGGGCGCAGATGCTGCAGATGGCGATTGAAGGGCTGGATGGTGTCGTATCGGCCAGCGTCCAGATCGCCTCGGTCATTCACCCTCACAAAGCCCTCGGCCAGATCCCCGGCCTGGCCAACGTGAAGAACATCGTTGCTGTCGCCTCGGGCAAAGGTGGCGTCGGCAAATCCACGACGGCGGCCAACCTGGCGCTGGCGCTGTCCCGGGAAGGCGCACGCGTCGGCATTCTTGATGCCGATATCTACGGCCCGAGCCAGGGCGTCATGTTTGGCATCCCCGAAGGCACCCGCCCGAAGATCAAGGATCAGAAGTGGTTCGTGCCGATCGAGGCCCATGGCATCGAAGTAATGTCGATGGCGTTTCTGACCGACGACAACACGCCGATGGTCTGGAGAGGGCCGATGGTGTCGGGGGCGCTGCTGCAACTGGTGACCCAGACTGCCTGGAATGATCTGGATTACCTGGTCATCGACATGCCGCCAGGCACTGGCGATATCCAGTTGACCCTCGCGCAGAAAGTCCCGGTCGCGGGCGCCGTGATCGTCACGACCCCGCAGGACCTCGCGTTGCTGGATGCGAAGAAAGGCGTGGAGATGTTCCGCAAGGTCAACATCCCGGTGCTGGGTGTCGTTGAGAACATGGCCGTGCATATCTGCTCGAATTGCGGCCACGCCGAGCATCTGTTTGGCGAAGGCGGAGGGGAGAAGCTGGCGACGCAATATGGTGTCGAGCTGCTGGCCTCGTTGCCGCTGTCCATGCTGATTCGTGAGCAGGCCGATGGTGGCAAGCCGACGGCGATCGCCGAACCCGAGAGTCAGATTGCGATGGTGTATCAGGAGCTGGCGCGTCACGTCGGCGCGCGGATCGTGCTGCAGGAAGCTGCGTCTGCGCAGATGCCGACCCTCTCTGTGAGCGACGACTGATACGCTAAGGGTAAGGCTGGAGACGCGATGTGCCGGAGACTCGGCATGTCGCGGTAGCAAGATTACAGCCAGGGGGCGCAGGCGGAATGTGCAGGAATGGCATTTCTACAGGCGTAAAAAAACCCCGCTTTTGCCGCCGCCCAGATACGGCGCAGCGCCCATCTGCCAGAACAACCAGTTCAGGGTTTCGGTGCGGCCGGCCAGGTCCTTGGGCAGCAACTCGCCAA